>NZ_JASJVS010000032.1:0-48638 GCF_035019605.1 Undibacterium sp. 5I2
CGCCAAAAGCATGCGGGAATGACGAGGCTGCGGCATGCGGGAATGACGAGGCTGCGGCATGCGGGAATGACGAGGCTTCGGCATGCGGGAATGACGAGGTATGCGGTGTTTCAGATGTAAAAAAGCGTCCATCAGGCTTTTGCGACGATCTATTAAGTTGCTAATATAAAACTACCGGAGACTATGTATGAAAACTGTACGTACAGCAGCACAATTATTCGATTTGAGCGGCAAGACCGCACTCATTACCGGCGGCTCGCGCGGCCTCGGCTTGCAAATGGCCGAAGCCTTGGGTGAGCAGGGTGCGACGGTGGTTCTGTCGGCGCGCAAACAAGCCGATCTCGATGAAGCCGTCGCTCATTTACATAGTCGCGGTATTACTGCCAGCGCCATCGTGGCCGACCTGGCGCGTGCCGATGCCGTCACGCCGCTGGTCGATGAAGCGCTGGCACGGCTCGGTCATATCGACATCCTGATTAATAATGCCGGTGCGACTTGGGGCGCGCCGGCTGAAGATTATCCGCTGGAAGCCTGGGATAAGGTCATGAACCTCAATATTCGCAGCATTTTTCTGTTGGCCCAAGCGGTCGGCAAGCGTTCGATGATACCGCGCCGCAGCGGTCGCATCATTAACATCGCCTCGATTGCCGGCTTGGCTGGCAATGGCCCCGGCACCATGCAGACCATCGCCTATAACACTTCGAAAGCGGCCGTGATCAATTTCACCCGCACTTTAGCCGGTGAATGGGGCGTGCACGGCATTACCGTCAATGCCATCGCACCGGGGTTTTTTCCATCGAAGATGACCAAAGGCATACTCGAACAACTGGGAGAAGAACAATTGTCCAAAGACGCGCCACTGCAGCGCATCGGTGATGATGAAGACTTGAAAGGCGTGGCCTTGCTGTTCGCTTCCGACGCCGGCAAACACATCACCGGCCAAACTTTGGCGGTTGACGGCGGCGTCTCGGCGGTGTAACGATGGAAGCGAGCAAATCCGCCTCAGCCACGATCGCGCAACCGAGCGCCGACCTCAATCCTTTCTTGCATGATCTCGGAGTCGAATTTTTGGAGATGGAAAACGGTCAGGCGCGGCTCGCGCTGGATCTGTCCGAACGCCATATGAACAGTTGGCAAATCACGCATGGCGGTGTGCTGATGACTATGCTTGATGTGGTCATGGCGATGGCCGGACGCTCGCTGCATGCTGATCTCAAAGGTGTGGTTACGGTGGAAATGAAAACCAGTTTTTTGCAACCGGGTGGCGTAGTCGGCGGCAGCATCGAAGCGCGTGGCAAAGCCTTTTATCAATCCACCACCATGTGTTTTTGTGAAGGTGAAATTTGGAATGGTGAACGCTTGGTCGCCAAGGCGATGGGGACCTTCAAATATCTGCGCCGCTTGAAATCGGGCGACAATATGAAGAAATTGTACGGTAGTGACTGAATTGTTTCAGTTTGCCGAAAATTCAAGGAGACAAAATGCAGCAAACCCCGATTGCGCTATTCCTGAGTAGTTTTTTTTGTCTGACTCTGTCCACCCATGCGGTCGCCCAAAGCAGCATAGCCGATGCGGCCGCCAGCGATCCACAACAACTCGGCTGGATGCAAGGCTTTCCACCGCCGGCCGATAAGCTGGTGAAATTTTCCAACGGCAGTAATTATCAATTCCCACGCACCCGCTGGTCATTCTCACATGGCCGCGAGCTGGGTCCGACTGCGAACGTTTGGCACGGTGCCGGCCCGGTCTCGGTGCTGCCGCAAGCTTTGCGCGATCTCGCTGCGCTGCCCTTACGCGATACCAACGATGTCGCGGTCAGCTGGAGCGACATGGAGAGCGCCACCTATACCGACAGCATACTGGTGCTACATCAAGGGAAAGTAATTTACGAAAAATATTTCGGCATCACAAAGCCATACCTGCCGCATATCGCCATGTCGGTTACTAAATCGTTTGTCGGTACCTTGGCCGCCATGTTGGTCGAAGAAGGTAAATTGTCAGCCGATGCGCCGGTCACCGACTATGTGCCGGAGTTGAAAGACAGTGCCTATGGCGACGCCACGGTACGCCAGGTGATGGACATGACCATAGGCGTGCAGTATTCGGAAGCCTATGCCGACCCGAAAGCCGAAGTCTGGGATTACGCGCGCGCCGGCGGTTTGTTGCCGACCAAGCCAGACTATGCAGGGCCGCATAGTTTTTATGAATTCTTGGTCAAGCTGAAAAAACAGGGCGAACATGGCCAAGTATTTGCGTATAAAACTGCTAACGCCGAAGTGTTGGCGTGGATAGTCAGGCGCGCCAGCGGCGTTTCCTTGGCCGATTTGTTATCGCAACGCATTTGGCAAAAACTCGGCACCGAAAATGACGCCTATTTTTCTGTCGACAGCATCGGCACCGAACAAGGTGGCGGTGGCTTGAACCTGACGCTGCGCGATATGGCACGCTTCGGTGAAATGTTGCGACTCAATGGCAAATTCAATGGACAGCAAATCGTGCCGGCGGCCGTAGTCGCCGATATCCGCAAGGGCGGCGATCCAGCTAAATTTGCGCCGGCCGGTTACACTAGCTTGCCCGGCTATTCGTATCGCAATATGTGGTGGGTCGGGCATGCCGGGCATCACCCGTTTGAAGCGCGCGGTATTCACGGTCAACGGATTTACATCGATCCGGCCGCGCAACTCGTTATTGTGAAATTTTCTTCCCACCCGCTGGCCGCCAATGGCGCCAGCGATCCTATCACGTACCGTGCTTTTCAAGCACTGGCTAACGCACTGATGAAATGAGTCTCTTATGAATAATACTTTTCAACGTATCGTCCTCGCCTCCCGTCCACAAGGCCAAGTCACGCTCGACAACTTCCGTCTCGAAACGGTCGGTATTCCGGTTCTCGGCGCCGGCGACGTCTTGGTACGCAATCATTACATGTCGCTCGATCCGTATATGCGCGGCCGTATGGAAGAGAGTAAAAGTTACGCCGCCCCGCAGCCACTCAATGAAACCATGATAGGCGGCACGGTCGGCGTGGTCGCAGCCAGCAATAATGCCCGCTTCGCCGTTGGCGACCAAGTCATTGGCATGCTCGGTTGGACCGAAATGGCGATCTCAGACGGTCTTATGCTGCGCAAACTCGATACCAGCCACATTCCCTTGTCGGCCTATCTCGGTGCCGTCGGCATGCCGGGCCTGACCGCTTGGTATGGTTTGACCCAAATCATGCATGTCAAAGCCGGTGAAACCGTGGTGGTCTCGGCGGCCAGCGGTGCGGTGGGCAGCGTGGTTGGGCAGTTGGCCAAACAAAAAGGCTGTCGCGTGGTCGGGATTGCCGGCGGTGCGGAAAAATGCGCCTATGTGGTCGATGAACTCGGCTTTGATGCCTGCGTCGATTACAAAGCCGGTCAGTTGCACGACGATTTGGCCGCTGCGACACCGAATGGTATTGATGCCGTGTTTGAAAACGTCGGCGGTGAAATTTTTGATGCCAGCTTGGCACGCATGAATCCGTTTGGTCGTATCGCTTTGTGCGGCATGATCGCCGGTTATAACGGCGAAGCGATCAGCATTCGCAATGCGCGCGCTTTTTTGACTATGCGCTTGACGCTGCGCGGCTTTATCGTCTCTGAACACATGGACCTGTGGCCACAAGGTTTGCAAGAACTCGGTACGCAAGTCGCCAGTGGCAGTTTGAAATTTCGCGAATCGGTGGCCGATGGCATCGCCGCTGCACCGCAAGCCTTCATCGGTTTGCTCAAGGGGCAGAATTTCGGCAAGCAGTTAGTTAAATTAGTTTAATTTTTCCATAAAAATAAGCAGGAGACAAAAAATGAAAATATTTAAAGATCGCGTCGCCGTCATCACCGGTGCCGCCAGTGGTTTCGGCCGTGAATTTGCCTTGATCGCCGCCGCGCGCGGCATGAAATTGGTACTCGCCGATGTGCAGCAAGATGCACTCGATCGTACCGCAGCCGAACTCACAGCACAGGGCGCAGAAGTGCTGGCCATGCTGTGCGATGTGCGTCATGCTGCGCAAGTACAGGCTTTGGCCGATGCCGCCATGCAGCGTTACGCTGCGGTTCATTTGGTATTCAATAATGCCGGCGTCGGTTCCGGTGGCTTGGTGTGGGAAAATACCGAAGCCGATTGGGAATGGGTACTCGGCGTTAATCTGTGGGGTGTGATTCACGGCGTGCGGATTTTCACCAACCTGATGCTGGCTTGCGCCAAGCGCGATGCCGATTATGAAGGTCACATCGTCAATACCGCCTCGATGGCCGGTTTGCTCAATGCCCCTACCATGGGCGTCTACAATGTCTCCAAGCATGCAGTGGTATCCTTGTCTGAGTCGCTGTACCAAGATTTGCAATTGGTCGGCGCTCCTATCGGTGCTTCGGTACTGTGCCCGTATTTTGTGCCGACCGGGATTTCGCAATCGCATCGCAACCGTCCCGACGATGTCAAAGGCAGCCTCGCACCAACCGCCAGCCAACGTGCGGCGCAAGCGATGTCGGATAAAGCCGTTAATTCCGGTAAAGTGACGGCGCAGGAAGTGGCGCAGAATACCTTCAACGCCATCGATGCCGAACAATTTTATATTTACTCGCACCCATCGGCTTTGGCGAATGTACAGGAACGCATGGAAGACATCGTCATGCAACGCAATCCCGGCGACCCGTACAAGGCGGCACCGCATATCCGCGCTATGCTGCGCGAAAAACTCAAAGCCTGATTCCGCCACCGCCAGGAGTTCCCATGACTGCAGCCATACAGACTGATCAATATCTCACGCTCGACAACGGCACGCGCTTGCATTTCGCTTCAGCCGGTGAAAAAGGCCGGCCGCTGCTGCTGTTTGTGCACGGCTTTCCGGAATTCTGGTACGAATGGGTGGCGCAATTGCCCGAGTTCGGGCGCGATTACTATGCGCTCGCGCCCGATTTGCGCGGTTTTAATCTGTCCGACATGCCGACCGATTTGGCCGCTTACAAGGCGCGCCACATCGTCGACGATTTGCGCTTGCTGATTTTAGCCAGCGGTTATCAGCGTGCCGTGATCGTCGCGCATGATTGGGGTGGGGCCGTGTGCTGGAATATGGCCATCGCTCTGCCACAGATGGTGGAAAAGCTGATTATCATCAATTCTCCGCATCCGTATTTGTTTACGCAAGCGCTGGCGCAAACTGGCAGCCAGCAAGCTGCCAGCGAATACATGAACTGGCTGCGCGCCGAAGGTTCGGAACAAGCACTGGCCAACAATGATTTTGCTTTGCTCGATGGTTTCTTTAACGGCATGGGGCAGCCCGCAGCGGCTTGGTTTGATGCCGCCACCAAGGCGCGCTACCACGCCTGCTGGGCGCGCGGACTGCATGGCGGAGTCAATTATTACCGCGCCTCGCCACTGCATCCACCAACGGCCGGGCAGCGTGGCCCCTTGCAATTGAATTTGAATCGGGACGACTTTCAAGTTCGCGTGCCGACCCGCGTGATTTGGGGTGAAAATGATCAGGCCTTACCGGTCACTTTGCTCGATGGTTTGGAAGAATTTGTCGCCGACCTGCAGGTCGAGCGGATTCCCGAAGGCAGTCATTGGATCATTCATGAGCAGCCGCAGCGCGTCAACACGCTGATACGGCGCTTCTTGAGCGAATAGGAGAGCTCGCATGGCACGCCAAGACTTTACTTTTTTTCACGCGCTGCGGGTGCGCTGGTCGGAAGTCGACATGCAGGCCGTGGTATTCAACGGCAATTACCTCAATTATGTCGATGTCGCCTTTACCGAATACTGGCGCGCCACCGGCTTACCGAATGCGCAGCAACAGGCGAGGGAAGGGCAGGAGTTGTATGCGCGCAAAGCCGGTCTCGAATATCTGGCACCGGCGCGCTTTGATGATGTCTTGACGATAGGCATGCGCTGTGGCCGTATCGGCAACTCCTCTATGCAATTCTTGATAGAAATCTATCGCGACACCGATTTGCTCGTCAGCGGCGAACTCGTGTATGTGTATGCCGACACCGCCGCCCGCCGGGCTGTGACGGTGAATCCGGCTTGGCGTGCGATAATTATGAACTTCGAAACCTTGGCACCAGCCTGAGACTATGACTACTTTACCTGCCACTACCCGCATCGTGCTTGGCGATTGGGCCACCTTGGAAACTGATGCGTATGCCGTGCGCCATGCCGTATTTGTCGTTGAGCAACAAATACCGGTCGAACTCGAGTGGGATGCCATGGATGCGCAATGCCTGCATGCTGTCGCGTATAACGAGCAACAAGAGCCGGTCGGTACCGGCCGCTTACTGCCGGATGGACATATCGGTCGCATGGCGGTGTTGGCGAGTGCGCGCAATACTGGCGTCGGTGCGCAAATTCTGCGTTTGCTGATGGAACAGGCGCGCTTGCGCGGCGATGTGTCGGTGCGTCTCAATGCCCAGCAAGCAGCAGAAACTTTTTACTCCCGCGCCGGCTTCGCCCGCGACGGTGAAATTTTCATGGAAGCCGGGATTGCGCATATTGGTATGCAGCATCGCTTCCCCAGGTCATAGCAGGCTGCTCGGTTGCCATTGTGCTTGAAGCAGCGCAACCGCATTTTTATACCTGAAACACCGTATACCTCGTCAGTCCCGCATGCTGTTGGCTGTTACCCAGTATCGTTTTTGGCACTGAAAACACCATCATTTCTGGTATGTTCAGTTAAGCACGAACTCCACCAGGTTCCCGCCAAAAGCGCGCTGAGCATTACCCACAAGTCAGGTCGATTGCGCATCCACCCAGCCGTCCAATTCGTCATTGCCGCGCAGGTGCCTTTTATCTCTGTGCTGCTCAGGCGCAGCAGGCCGTGTTGATTTAACAGAAAAAAAGTGCCCTTGATCGACCCTCCCAGCCTGAAGGCACTAAGGTGCCACTCGATTCCTGCCTACGCAGGAATGACGAGGCGAGAGCACGGGCGAATGACATGTCTGCCAGTTGGAGTAATGATACCGACTGAAAACCCTTTTGCGACAGCCTCTTCAGGTCGGAGATGGAGAGCTCGGAGGCATAGCCTCCGGGCTTTTCTTTTTTAAAAGGAAGCCAATTGGGCGAATTCTGGAAATACCGTGTCGGCAACTGACGCATGATTTGCGAAATTCGCGACAAGCAATTTCTGATTACTTTAGTAAGTTTTGGCAATTTGCGCGAGGTGTAGCGACGAGGAGACGTCATAGCAATATAGTGGGCAGTGCCAGCAGTCCGACGAGGGCTGGTGGCGAGTAGTCCCAGGAGCCTGAGCAGATTTCCGTATGATCGTTGTTATGAAGCAACTTGGTTGAAAAACACTGATTGGCATTATCGTGCTGTTTAGGCTACATTAATAAGACTGCCAAGACAGTTAATTTAGCCTTTGCCCACACGCGCTTTTCGAAAGAGCTCAGCATGGATGTCATTCCCGATACGCAAGCGCGTTGTTTTGATATCTTTAACGGCGATGCCGATGGTATTTGCGCCTTGCATCAGTTGCGCATGGCCTTTCCGCAGAAGGCCATCGAAGTCACCGGGGTGAAGCGTGATATTGCCCTGTTGGAAAAAATCTCGCCCAAGGCTGGCGATCGTCTGACGGTACTCGATATTTCCTTCGATGCCAATAATGCAGCTTTGCAGCGCCACTTGGCCGCCGGGGCGGAAGTGAGGTATTTCGATCATCACAGCGCCAATACCGTCTTTACCCATCCGCAGTTGCAGTTTCACTGGAGCGAGGCACGCGATGTTTGCACCAGTATTTTGGTCGACCGTTATCTTGGCGGTCGCTATGTGATGTGGGCGATGGTGGCTGCCTATGGCGACAACCTCAACGCCGTCGCCAATGGCATGGCGATGCAACAGAGTTTGAGTTGGGCCGATCGTTCGCAATTGCAAGAGCTCGGCAAACTGCTCAATTACAATGCCTATGGCGAACAAGTCGAAGACTTACACCTGCACCCGGCTGAGCTGTATCGCGAAGTCCAGCATTACGCCAATCCTTTCGACTTCATTCAAAGCTCACCACATTTCCTTGCCCTGCAGTATGCGTATGCAGAAGAATCGACCTATCTGGCCGGCCTCAAGCCAGCCAGTAACAATGTCTGGGGGGCAATCTACATCTTGCCTGACGTCTCGTGGGCACGCCGCATTTCTGGCTTGCTGGCCAATAAATTGCATGAAGAACGTCGTGAGCAGTCGTTTGCCGTCCTCACGCCTAAGCGTGGCGGTGGTTATGTTGTCAGTGTGCGCTCGGCGCAGCCGGAGCGGCAAGCAGCCAGCCGCTTTTGTGAGGGCTTCCCCGGCGGCGGTGGGCGGCAACTGGCGGCCGGCATTAATCACCTTGAGTCGGCTGACGTTGATGATTTTTTTGCCCGTTTCTTTGCCTACTTTATTGCACTGTGAAGCACACCCAAGTCTTCGCTTTGTCGTTCCCATAGTCAATTGAGTCGCTGCAATGTGTGAGACACCAAAGGCGCATCGTCGTTCTTCTCAGCGAACCCAATCTTCGTAAGGCAGACCAGAAACGCGGGCAAATTCACGCACATTGTTTGTGACCAGCACGCAGCTCGAAGCCATCGCATGACCTGCAATCGCGCTGTCGTTCTCGCCAATTACCAAGCCTGCCGTAGTGAGTTGAATCTTCACCGCTATCGTCGCGTCAACCGCGGCTTGGTCCCACGGCAAGACCGCATCGAGGCGTTTCACGAATTCATCAATCAGCGTTTTGTGCTTGGGCGATGCCTTTTTGCCGATCTGTCCGTAACGCATTTCAGCATAGGTAATTGCAGAAATTACAATTCGATTATTTTGCGCAACCTCCTTAGCTAATCGCTGCAAAACCGACAAAGGGTGCTCGCGCATAATGAACGAGCAAATGCAGGTATCGAGCATGTACGTCGTCACAAAGTAAACCTGCCTTCATCGCTGATCAGGCTTTGACGATCTTGCAGAAAGTCTGCATCAACTTTGGGTAATTCAGTCAGCGATATCCAGCTCGGACGAACCGGGCGTAGGGTGATGGTGTCACCGCTGCGGGTAATTTCCAGCTCACTGAGCCCTTCATAAGACATGTCAGTCGGGAAGCGAATTGCTTGATTCTTACCGTTCTTAAAAATTGCGACAGTCCGCATAATCTTACTCCTGCATCTGTTTAACACAGCTTACTATAGCAGTCCGTTAAGACCTATGCAATGCCTATGCTCACATCAGCTAGGAGCCTGAGCGGCAGAACGAGTCGAAGCGAAATATGGACCGCTCAGGTGATTTTGCAGCCGACTCCGTTCTGCCGCTCAGGCTCCTAGGCATACTTGCCCGCGCGTTCACAGCAGCGCGACCACTACCCCGGCCGTCAAGACCAGTGTGCCGGCAATACGTTCAGTGATCAGCGCATAGCGTGGCGCGGTGGCATGTTGGCCGAGTTTGCCGGCCAGCATGCCGTACGCGAGTAAGATAAAAAATTCCGGTATCATCGAGCACGCTGCCAAAATGAGCATTTGCCCGGCCAGTGCGGCTTGTGGGTCGATGAATTGCGGCAGGATTGAGACAAACATCAGCAAGCCCTTGGGATTGCTCAATTGCAGCAGCATGGCAGCGCGATAAATCTGCATGGACGTGCGCGGGGTATCCGCGGCACGCGGCAGCGTCAGCGCCGAGGGGCGGCCGAGCAAGGCGCAGGCACCGAGATAAATCAGATACGCCGCTCCGCCGTATCTGAGTGTATGAAATAAAAGGGGGGCGGTTAACAATAGTGCGCCGATACCGCTGGCTGAGAGCGCGAAATACACCGCATTGCCGCTCAAGATGCCGGCCGCGGCCCAGAGCGAAGTGCGCCAGCCACGTGCCATCGCGCACGCTATCACCACCATTACCGCGGGTCCCGGCGAGAGCGACAGCGCGGCTTCGGTGGCGGTAAACAATGCCAGATTATGCCAATCCATTGCGTTTTATTCTTGCAGAAATGCGCGCAAGGCATCGAGCACTTGGTCGGCTTGTTCAGCCATCAGCGCATGGCCGCACTGATCGAGCAGCACGAAGCGGCTGTGAGCGATCTGTTGATGCAGCAGGGCGGCGGCTTTCGGTGGCGTCATCTGATCTTTTTTTCCACTCAATAGCAAGGTCGGGCAACGCACGCTGTGTGCTGCTGCAGCACCGTTGGCATAGGCATTGCAAGCGGAAAAATCGATATGAAAAATCGCTTCGCTGCTGCCGGCGGCAATTTTCTGCATCAAGCGGCGGCTGCCGCCCAGAATGGAAAAACCGGGTCCGGGGCAAGACGGTTTATGCGTCATTGCGCTGTGTGACCAAATATTGACCATGTCGATCGCGCTTTGTACCTCATCGCGCGCGGCATTGAGCAGGCTGTCTGACACTTTCATTGGCCAGGCACTGCCGAGCAAGCCCAGATGCGTCACGCGCTGCGGCGCGCGCGCACATACTTCGAGGGCAATCAGCGAACCCATGCTGTGGCCTATCAATGCGGCTTGTTCCACACCGGCGGCATCGAGCACGGCCAGCACCCAGTCGGCCATCTGTTCGACACTGGTGAGCGCGCTGCCGCCGCTGCGGCCATGCGCCGGTAAATCGAGCGCCAACACATTGTAACCATGATGGGCCAGGTAACGGCTTTGCAAAGCCCAGACGGAATGGTCGTTTTGCGCGCCGTGAAGGAACACCACGCTCGCTAGTGCCGGATTGATCGCCTTGCCGCCGCTGTAGCAGTAGGCTTGCTGGTGTTGTACTGTGTACATCATGTCAAGCCCCCTTCATGGCGGCTTTCAAGCCACGCGCCAAGTCTTCGATCAAATCATCGGGGTCTTCCAGCCCGATTGATAAGCGCATGGTGCCTTCGCTGATGCCCGAGGCGGCCAATTGTTCTGCCGGTACGCGGAAATGCGTGGTCGAGGCCGGGTGGATTACCAAGGACTTGGCATCGCCGACATTGGCTAAGTGTGAAAACAACTGCAGTGCTTCGACAAAGCGGCGGCCCGCGGCGCGATCGCCTTTGAGGTTGAAAGAAAACACTGCCCCCGCACCTTTTGGCAGCAGGGTCTTGGCCAACTCGTAATCGGGATGGCTGGCTAGTTCCGGATAAGCGATCGATGCCACCGCCGGATGGCTGAGTAAAAATTCCACTACCTTACGGGTATTGGCGACATGCCGGTCCATGCGCAGGCCCAGGGTTTCTATGCCCTGTAAAATCGCAAACGCATTGTGCGGGCTCATGCAAGCGCCGAAGTCGCGCAAACCTTCGCGTCGTGCGCGTAAGGCGAACGGTGCCACACTCGATTCCTCGGCAAAGACCATGCCGTGAAAACCGTCGTAGGGTGCGCAGAGTTCTTCGAAACGGCCGCTTTGTGCGTAGGCCTGTTGCCAATCAAATACGCCGCCGTCAACCAGCAAACCACCGATGGCGGTGCCATGACCGCACAGAAATTTCGTAGCCGAATGACAGATCAGGTCGGCACCGTGTTCGAACGGCCGTAATAAATACGGAGTGGTGAAGGTGGCATCTAACAACAGCGGTAAATAATGCTCATGTGCCAGCTCACTGACGGCGGCGATATTGAGCACATCAAGACCGGGGTTGCCCAAAGTTTCAGCGAACAAGGCCTTGGTGTTAGGGCGGATCGCGCCACGCCAGGCATCGAGATCGCGCGGATCGACGAAACTGGTTTCTATGCCGAAACGTTTCATCGTATACGCGAGTAAATTCTGCGAGCCACCGTAAATCGCGCGCGAGGCGACGATGTGCGAGCCACAGCCGGCAATCGTTGCGATCGCCAAATGCAGTGCTGCTTGGCCGCTGGCTACGGCGATCCCGGCGACACCGCCTTCGAGTGCGGCAATCCGCTCTTCGAGTACCGCATTGGTCGGATTCGAAATGCGGGAATACACATGGCCGGCGCGTTCCATATTGAACAGGGCGGCAGCGTGGTCGGTATCGTTAAATACAAACGAAGAACTGAGATAAATCGGTGTTGCTCTGGCGCCGGTTGCCGGATCTGGCGTGGCACCGGCATGCAAGGCTAAGGTATCGAAGCCGGGGTAATGTGGTCCGCTCATAGACTGCTGTCTCCATATTTTGATGTAGCAATGCTACCATTAAGCTTCACTGCGGAATATGTTTTACACTGGAAAATCGGCGAAGGCGCTGGATTTTTTCAAGCGCTTGCGATACATTGAACAGTAGTGGTGGAAAAATACAGATAACAGAGGGGGACACACGATGAAAGTTTCAGAAATACTCCAGGTCAAGGGCAATATCCTGTTTACGATTACGCCCGACACATCGATCGTCGAAGCCGTCAGCTTCATGGAAGAAAAAGATATCGGCTCATTAGTTGTGATGGAATACGGCGACCTCGTCGGTATCTTGACCTTTCGCGAAGTGATCCGCGCGATTCATACGCATCAAGGCTCGATCGGTAACGGCACGGTGCGCAAATACATGGATGATCACCCGATGACGGTGACGCCGGAAACGGAAGTCAATGAAGTGCGCCGCATGATGTTGGAAAAACACTCGCGCTATCTGCCGGTGATGGACGCCAAAACTCTCATGGGCGTGATTTCATTTTATGACGTTGCCAAAGCCGTACTCGAAGCGCAAAGTTTTGAAAATAAAATGCTCAAGGCCTATATCCGCGATTGGCCGGCAGAGCAGAACGAAGAGTAATAACATGAGGCGGATAAGGGCTTAAGATGCCCGCAACATGTAAGGCCCGTAACGCCCGCCGGTTTCTGTGATCAGAATGCGGGCGTTTTTCATTATACGAATACAAGGATGTATATGCATATCGCCGTCGTAGGAGCAGGTTTGTCCGGATTGACCGCAGCCCGTCAACTGCAAGCGCAAGGACATGTCGTGACCGTTTATGAGAAAAGCATGGGCGTCAGCGGACGCATGAGCACGCGCCAGACCGAATTAGGTGGCTTTGATCATGGCGCGCAGTATTTCACTGCCAGCTCAGAGCGCTTCAAGAAAGAAGTGAATGATTGGAAAAAACTCGGTTGGGTCGCCCAGTGGGATGAGAAGTTGGTCAAGCTCGATCATGCTGTGAGTAAAGCTGCCGGCCAATCCGGCAAGCGCTATGTGGCCGTACCTGGCATGAGCGCACTGGGCAAACAACTGGCGCATGGTCTCGATGTCCGTAAAGAACAGCAAGTTACCTCCTTGGAAGCGTATGGCACGCAATGGCTGTTGAACATCAAGAGCGATGCGGTGGCGATTGCCGCCTCGGCCGGGCCCTTCGATGCCGTGATACTGGCCGTACCGGCCGATCAAGCCGCACCCTTGCTGGCACCCTTACCAGCCTTTGCGGCCCAAGCCGAAGCGGCCAAGCTGGCACCGTGCTGGACTCTGATGCTTGGTTTTCAAACCTCGCTGGAACTGCCTTACGGCGGTGCCTGGGTCGAACAGTCGCGCCTGGCTTGGATTGCGCGTGACACCTCGAAGCCCTTGCATAGAGTGGGCGAGCGCTGGGTCGCGCAGGCCACACCGGCTTGGAGCCTCGAACATCTGGAAGAAGATCCGGAGCGCGCCAAAGAAAAACTGCTGAAAGCCTTCCATGAAGCCACCGGCAGTTGGATACAGCCGATTCATGCCGTGGTCCATCGCTGGCGCTTTGCCCAGGCCGAGCACCCGGTCGCCGCCGATTGCCTGTGGGATGGCAAACAAGGTATAGGCGTGTGCGGTGATTGGTTTGCCGCCGGCCTCGAAGGCGGCGGGCGGGTGGAAAATGCCTTCCTCAGCGCCTTGGCGCTGGCTCAGCAGTTGCCGTGATCAGCGTTGCATCAGGCGCGCCAAGCTGCGCGCCGGTGCGCCGGCATCGTGGATGGTCCACGATTTTTTAAGATGCGTAGGAACTTCCCAGATTGCCGTGGTACCGGCGCGAAACAGTGCGCTATCCCCGGCTTTCAGGTGGAAGTGGTGGCCCAGATAATCGATCTCAACGCTGCCGTCGAGAATGTAAATGGCTTCATCAAATTGATAGTGCCATTCAAATTTCGCGGCATCGCATTCAAAAATGCCGGAGCGGGTTTTACCATCGCTGGATTGAAAAAATTCAGCGGCCCGAAAATTCGGGGTGCCGGCCAATACCCAGTTCGGATTGACCGCGAACGGTAGCAAGCTCAGGGGTGCCGCGGCTTGGCTCGCTGCTGGAGTCGCCGCTACATGGCGGCCAGCCTGATAGGCGATCAACGCGGTCACGCCGGCCAGGCTTAGGGCGACTCCGCAGGCGAGCGCAAGAATTTTGTTTTTCATGTTAACTCCCCGTCACGCTGACCGGTTTGCAAACGCCACAGCGCCGCATAGGCACCGTTGGCATCAAGCAGGGTTTGATGACTGCCGCTTTCGATGATGCTTCCCGCTTCCAACACGTAAATGCAATCGGCATGGCGCACCGTCGAGAGTCGGTGTGCGATGATCAGGGTAGTACGGTCGCGGCTGATGACATCGAGGCTGCGCTGGATCGCCGCTTCGGTTTCATTGTCGACCGCGCTGGTGGCTTCATCGAGTATCAGGATGGCCGGATTTTTCAAAATCGCCCGCGCCAAGGCCAGGCGTTGGCGTTGTCCACCCGAGAGTTTCTGGCCGCGCTCACCGATGCGCGTGGCAAAACCGAGTGGCAAACGCTGAATGAACTCTAAGGCTTCGGCCGCTTCGGCGGCGGCGGCAATGGCGGCATCGCTGGCACCCTCGACACCGTAGGCGATATTCTCAGCGATGCTGCCATCGGTCAGAAAACTATCTTGCGCCACATAGGCGATGGCGCGGCGTAAATCCTGCAAATTCAAACTATCGGTGGCGCAGCCATCGAGCAAAATGCGGCCGGATTGCGGCGCATAAAAGCGCAATAACAATTTCACCAGCGTCGATTTGCCCGAGCCGGTAGCGCCGACAAAGGCCACGGTATGGCCGGCCGGGATGTGCAAGTCGATTGCTGTGAGCGTGGCTTGCTCTCCGTAGGCGAAACTGAGCGCTTCAAAACGCAGCTCGCCACGTACTTGATTGGCCGGCAAGTGCTGCCCCTCGTAAGGAATGCTGATTTTGGTATCGAGCAGGTTCATGGTGCGCGCGATCGCCGACATCGAGCGCTGATACATATCGGCCACATCGGCCAGCCCGGTCATGGGCCAGAGCAGACGCTGCGTCAGATACACCAACACCGAATACGCGCCGACCGCCAGCTCACCGTGCAAAGTCAACCAACCGCCATACACCAGCGTGGCGCTGAAGCCGGCCAGAATCGCCATGCGTATCACCGGGGTGATGGCGGCACTGACGGCAATGGCGCGCGCATTGGCCTCGCGGTAGGTGTTGCTGGCCTCGGCGATATGGGCCGTTTCAAAGGCTTCGGTGGCATAGGCTTTGATGGTGGCCAGACCGAGCAAATTATTATTGAGACGAGCACTGACATCGCCGGCCGCTTCGCGTACTTCGGCATAGCGCGGTGCCAAGCGGCGTTGAAACCAAAAGGCCCCGAACAGAATAGCCGGTACGGGCAAGAGGGCAATCACGGCCAGCGCCGGTTGCAAGGCGAAAAACACGGCGCTGACCATGATCGAAGAGCACAGCACTTGTAAAATTTGGTTGGCCCCACCATTGAGAAAGCGTTCCATTTGATTGATGTCTTCATTGAGAATCGACATCAGATTGCCGGTGCGTTGATTTTCAAAATATGCCATGTCGAGCTTTTGTACATGGTCATAGGTATCGAGGCGCAAATCATGCTGTAAATTTTGCGCCAGCTTGCGCCATTTCAGTGAGAGTAAATATTCAAACCACGATTCGCCACCCCAGATCAAGGCATTCACCACGCCGAGAAAGATCAACTGGTGCCAGGTATCGACGATGCCGAAACCGCCGAGCACGCGTTTGGCGAGAAAACTTTTTTCGCCATTGACGACGATGTCGACCGCCACGCCGATCAATACTTCCGGCAAGACATCAAAGAATTTATTGAGTACCGAGTACAGCATGGCCAAACGGAAGTCGCGCCGGTAAGCGCTGGCGTAATGCAGTAATTTTTTGAGTGGGTGTAGGGTAGGCATGATAGTCAATGAAAAAGGGGACTGCAAAATTTGACAGTCCCCAGGTGTTGCTATGTGTGATCAAAGATGCGCAGAATTAATCTTCGCGACGCAGATGCGGGAACAAAATCACATCACGGATGTTCGGTGAATCGGTGATCAACATCATCAAACGATCGATACCGATGCCGCAACCGCCGGTCGGTGGCAAACCGTATTCGAGTGCGCGGATGTAATCGGCATCGTAATACATGGCTTCTTCATCGCCGGCATCTTTATTGGCCACTTGCGCCTGGAAGCGGGCGGCTTGGTCTTCGGAATCGTTCAATTCCGAAAAACCGTTGGCAATTTCGCGCCCGGTCATGAACAACTCGAAGCGTTCGGTAATGCCGGCTGTCGTATCCGAGGCGCGCGCCAATGGCGAGACTTCGACCGGGTAATCGATGATGTAGGTCGGGTTCCACAACTGCGCTTCGGCAGTTTCTTCAAACAAGGCCAATTGCAAGGCACCGAGACCGGCGGTGGCAAACGGCTTGACGCCGAATTTCAGCAATTCGGTTTTGATGAATTCGGCATCATGCAATTGTTCCTGCGTGTATGCCGGTGCATATTTATTGATGGCACCGACGATGGTCAGGCGTTCGAAGGCTTGCGACAAATCGAGCTCGCGCCCTTGATAAGTCAGCACCGCGGTGCCGTGCGCATCAATGGCCGCTTTGCGTATCACTTGTTCGGTGAAACCCATGAGCCAGGTGTAATCGACATAGGCGGCATAAAATTCCATCATCGTGAATTCCGGATTATGACGTGGTGATACGCCCTCATTACGGAAATTGCGATTGACTTCAAACACGCGATTGAAACCGCCCACGACCAGACGTTTCAAATACAGCTCCGGCGCGATGCGCAGATACATTTCCATATCGAGCGCATTGTGGTGAGTGATGAAAGGCTTGGCCGCGGCACCGCCTGGAATCACGTGCAACATCGGCGTTTCGACTTCCATGAAGTCATGGCCGGCCATGAAATTGCGAATCGACGTCATCGCTGCAGTACGCGCTTTAAAAGTCCGGCGCGTTTCTTCGCTCATGATCAGGTCGACATAGCGTTGACGGTATTTGGTTTCTTGATTTGCCAAACCGTGAAATTTGTCCGGCAAGGGGCGCAGCGATTTGGTCAGCATGCGCAGCGTCGTCACCTTGATGGTCAATTCGTCGGTTTTGGTTTTGAACAGTACACCGACGATGCCGAGAATATCGCCGAGGTCATAGTGACGAAACGCTTCCATTTCATCGACGCCGGTTTTGTCGGCGGTGATGTAGAGTTGAATGCGGCCATCGGCGCGAATCCCCGAGGCATCCTGCAGGGTAGCAAAGGCGGCTTTTTTACCGGCTTCGCGCTTGAGCATCATACGACCAGCCACGCTGACTTCAATGTTCAAAGCTTCCAGCGCTTCACGGTCTAAGCCACTGTATTTTTCTTGCAGCTCAGCGGCGTTGAATTGCGGGCGGAAATCGTTGGGGAAGGCGATTCCCTTGGCACGGATCGCCGCGAGTTTGGCGCGCCGTTCAGCGATGATGGAATGTTCATCGACCGGCAGTTCGGTGGCAGGATGCTGGATTTCTGACATAGATTTCTCTCAATGCGGCGAACCCGGAGTCCGCCTGATTTGTTGTGGCATGCGAGGTACCGGCGCTGCGCGCGCCGGCACCGGGAACTCAGACGCCTTGCTTGAGTGATGCAGCGATGAATTCATCGATGTCACCGTCGAGCACCGCCTTGGTATTGCCGGTTTCGAAACCGGTACGCAAGTCCTTGATACGCGATTGATCGAGCACATAGGAGCGGATCTGATGCCCCCAGCCGACGTCGGTCTTGGAATCTTCCAGATTTTGTTTCTCGCTCATGCGCTTGCGTAATTCCAGCTCGAACAATTTTGCCTTCAGCATTTCCCACGCTTCGGCGCGGTTCCTGTGTTGGCTACGATCATTCTGGCACTGCACCACGATACCCGATGGGCCATGCGTGAGACGTACCGCCGAATCGGTTTTATTAATATGCTGACCACCGGCACCGGAGGCGCGATAGGTATCGGTACGCACATCGGCCGGATTGATATCGATGGCAAATGACTCATCGACTTCCGGATACACAAACAGACTCGAAAACGAAGTGTGGCGGCCGTTATTGGAATCGAACGGCGATTTGCGTACCAAGCGATGCACCCCGGTTTCGGTGCGCAGATAGCCGTAGGCATACTCACCGGTCACTTTGAGTGTCGCGGTTTTAATGCCGGCGATGTCGCCATCGGATTGCTCCAGAATTTCGACCTTGAAACCCTTGCGTTCGCAATAGCGCAAATACTGACGCAATAACATCGAAGCCCAGTCTTGTGCCTCAGTACCACCGGCACCGGCTTGCACATCGATGAAGCAATTGTTCGGATCCATAGGATTATTGAACATGCGACGGAATTCCATGCCCTCTACCGTGGCGCGCAATACCTCGGCATCGGCTTCTACCGCTTCGAGGGTATCGTCATCGGCTTCTTCGCGGGCCATGGCAAACAGCTCATTGGCGTCGCGCAGACCGGCATCGGCCGCGATCAGCGTGTTGACGATGGTTTCCAGCGATTTTTTTTCTTTCCCGAGTTCTTGGGCGCGCTTGGCGTCATCCCAGACTTTCGGGTCTTCTAATTCGGCGTTAACTTGTTCGAGTTTCTCTGACTTGATATCGAAGTCAAAGATACCTCCGAAGTTCGACTTCACGGACCGTCAGGTCGGCCAGCAGGGCGGAGAGACTGTTGAGGCGTTCGGCTTCCATAATGTCACTTTTCTAATGCAATAAAACCTTGCATTATAACTGAGCTGCCGTGCTTAGTCTTGTAAAAGCCGCGCAGTGGCGGCTTTTACTCGCTATTTACCAGACTGAACTGGCAATCGTCGGTTCGGCTTGACGGTGGCTGTGTAACCATTTCGCCAAATGTTGTTTGAAACAGTTGGGGCAAATATGGTATTGCGTGATTTTCGTATGGCCACCGCTCGACAGTGACTCTTCTTCTTCCAAAGAAATCGTGGTGATGAGCTTTTCGTGCTCGGCATCGCTCCAGTTTTCATCCCAGTGCGACTCGGCACCGCAGACGTCGCAGGTCAGTTTGTCGAACACTTCTTCGCTATGTTCAAGAATGAGAACGGTTTTCATATGCTTCATACTGCCTCCGAGAGCTTGCTGTGGAAAATCTCTGAATCGCTGCAAAGATTCTACCTCAGCTTGCCTCCCGGAAAGCAAATTGATGTAAAAAAGCTGCGTTCTGAACCATTCAGGACGCAGCTTTTTTGCTCAGCCAGGCGCGTCTCAGCGGCGACCGGATTTCGCCGCGGCCGGCTTGGCAGCAGCCTGTGGTTTGGCGCGGTTGTAGGACAAGGCAGGGCGCTTGGCCGGTGCTGCCAAAGGAATGCCATCGCGCGGCGGCGGTTTATTACCGTAAGTGTTGACCTTCGGTGCCGCGACACGACGACCATTAGCGACGCCGCTTTGATCGATAGTGACGGGGATTGCCGGTTGTCGGGCCGGAATCAAATGGCGTGGCGCGCTGCCGATCAGATCGCGTCGGCCCATACGTACCAAGGCTTCATGGATGATTTCCCAGTTTTCCGGCGCATGATAGCGCAGCAAAGCCTTGTGCAATTTGCGCACCTTGCCCGAGCGAGCCGTTTCCACCGCTTCCGAATCGGCGCTGACGCGCTTGAGCGGATTTTTACGCGTGTGGTACATGGTGGTTGCCAGTGCCATCGGCGTGGGCATGAAGGTTTGCACCTGATCGAGTTTGAAATCGTTTTTCTTCAGCCAGATCGCCAGATTGACCATATCTTCATCGGTCGAGCCCGGATGGGCGGCGATGAAGTAAGGAATCAGGTACTGTTCTTTATTGGCTTCTTTCGAATATTTTTCAAACATTTGTTTGAACTCGTCATAGCTGCCTATACCCGGCTTCATCATCTTTGACAGTGTATCGGCTTCAGTATGTTCCGGTGCGATTTTCAACAAACCACCGACGTGGTGGGTCACCAATTCTTTCACATACTCGGGGGAACGGACGGCCAAATCGTAGCGCAGGCCTGAGCTGATCAGAATTTTCTTGATGCCGGGCAGGGCGCGCGCCTTACGATAAATCGAAATCAATTTGCTGTGGTCGGTACCGAGATTCGAGCAAATCGACGGATACACGCACGACAAGCGGCGGCACGATTCTTCGATGTTCTTATCTTTACAAGCGAGTCGATACATATTTGCAGTCGGGCCGCCAAGATCGGAAATGGTGCCGGTAAAGCCCTTGACCTTGTCGCGAATTTCTTCAATCTCACGCAAAATCGACGGTTCCGAGCGGCTTTGAATGATGCGTCCTTCATGTTCGGTGATCGAACAGAAAGTACAGCCACCGAAACAGCCACGCATGATATTGACCGAGAAACGTATCATGTCCCAAGCCGGAATCTTGGCCTTGCCATAGGCCGGATGCGGCGCACGCGCATACGCGCGGTCGTACACGCCATCCATTTCATCCATCGCCAGCGGCAGCGGCGGCGGATTGAGCCAGACATCGCGCTCGCCGTGTCCCTGCACCAAAGCCTTGGCATTGCCAGGATTGGCTTCCAGATGGAACACGCGCGAGGCATGCGCATACATCACGGCATCGTCCTTGACTTGATCAAACGAGGGCAAGCGGATCACCGACTTATGTAATTTATTGCGCAACATCAGTTGCCGCTCTTCGCGGCTCATGATGCGGATCGCTTGTTGTGCCACCACGTCAGGGGTCGGTGCCGCTGCAGCACTGCCGTCGGTGGCGCATTTGGCGTCTTTTTCCGGCGTCATCGCATACGGATCGGTATGCGTTTCTACCTTGCCCGGGGTATCGAGCTTGATCGAGTTAATTTCGCTCCATTCCGCATCCGGCAGCCAACCGCGTGCCACCATGAAAGCCGTGCCACGCAAATCGCGAATCTGTTCTATCGCTTCGCCTTGACCGAGACGATGGCTGAGATCGATCAGCGCGCGTTCTGCATTGCCGAACAATAAAATATCGGCCTTGGAATCGGGTAAGACCGAACGACGTACTTTATCCGACCAATAATCGTAGTGGGCAATCCGGCGTAAGCTCGCTTCGATGCTGCCGACGACGATGTTGGCATCGGGGAAGGCTTCGCGTGCACGCTGGGCATACACCACCAAGGCGCGGTCGGGCCGCTTGCTGCGGTCGCCATCCGGGGTGTAGGCATCTTCCGAGCGGATTTTGCGATCGGCCGTGTAGCGGTTGACCATGGAATCCATATTCCCGGCGGTGACGCCGAAATACAGATTCGGCTTACCGAGCACTCGAAACGCCGCCGCCGATTGCCAATCCGGTTGGCTGATGATTCCGACGCGAAAACCGTGATGCTCGAGCAAGCGGCCGATCAGCGCCATGCCGAAACTCGGATGGTCGATATAAGCGTCGCCGGTGACTAAAATGACATCGCAACTGTCCCAGCCCAGCACATCCATTTCGGCGCGAGACATAGGCAAGAAGGGCGCGGTGTGGCTGCCACCGACATCGGTGCGAAAGCGCGGGAACGAGAAAAGATTTTTAGGCTGAGGATTCATGGGCGCGATTGTACCGGAATCTGCGCGCGTTTGCCGGCGAGCTGATAAATTATGCTGAAGAATCAAACGCTTGGCGCACGCAGCAGGGCATCGGCTTCGGTATTCTTGTGTCGTGGAACCCATTTCAGGCGCAGTCCGGGCAATTGTGCCATCAGAGTGCAGGCACGTGCGCGGTAGTCTTGCAGGCGCACTGCCGCGGCGCTACTGCCGAGCACGTCATTGATCACCACCTGGCTGTCACCGCGCAGCAGTATGCTCACGGTCGGTGCCGGGCCGAGTAAAGCCAGCAGCAATTCCAGCGCCGCGATCAGCGCCTGGTATTCGGCATCGCTGCTGTCACCATAACCGAGTGCGCGAGTTTGCTGATGCACTTCGCCGGCCGGTCCGCGCACGATGCAAGCGAGCAGGCATGCGCCGGGGTTCGGTTTGGCTGAGCCGTCAAACCAGGCATTCCAGTCGCTGGTTTCATGTATGTTTACTGCTTTGGGCATGGGCGTTCCTGATTTTCCAAGCGCTCATGCTAGCCGTTCCGGCGTAAAATCACCACTGTTACGCGCTGTGCGACCACTACTTCATCGATTTTCCCTATGCCGACTTCTGTCATTCCCTTTTTAGCCAGCGATGCCGCCACCACCGCCAACTGGGTCGCCGCCTTGCAGGCCGCCTTGCCCGAACAGCGCATCGTCGCTTTCTCTACCCTCAGCGAAACGGAAAAAAAGGCGGTGCGCATCGCCATCGTCGCTAATCCCGAACCGGCCCAATTGCAGCAACTGCCGCAATTGCAATGGGTCCACAGCGTCTGGGCCGGCGTCGAACGTTTGCTGCAGGAGGCCGGGCCGCAGGCGTGGCCGCTGGTGCGTTTGCTTGACCCGCAATTGGCGGCGACCATGGCCGAAGCCGTGCTGGCCTGGACTTTGTACCTGCATCGCGAGATGCCGGCCTATGCGCGGCAACAGCGACAAGGCCTGTGGCAGGCGCGGCCGTACCGTAGCGCCGGCAGTCAAACCATCGGCTTATTGGGCTTGGGTGCACTCGGCGCGGCCGCGGCGCGCAGTTTGCTCGCTGCCGGATTTAAAGTAGCTGGCTGGAGTCGTGAAACCAAACAAATAAGCGGCGTGCGCTGCTTTGCCGGGGCCGCCGAATTGCCGCTGCTGTTAGCGCAAACCAACATCCTCGTGTGCTTGTTACCTTTGACAGCCGCCACGCGCGACTTGCTCGATGCATCCATGCTGCGGCAACTGCCGACCGGCGCATCCTTGATCAATTTCGCCCGCGGTGCCATCGTCGTCGATCAGGATTTGCGTGCCGCACTCGACGACGGTCACCTCAGCCATGCCGTACTCGATGTATTTCGCAGCGAACCCTTGCCAGCCGAGGCCTGGCAATGGCAGCACCCGGCAGTGAGCGTGCTGCCGCATTGCTCGGCACCAACCGACCGCGCCAGCGCCGCAGCCATCGTCGCTGCCACGATCCGGCAATACCATGCCGATGGCAGTTTGCCGGCGACGGTGGATCGTGCGCTGGGGTATTGAGAAATGCAGAGCGGTAAAACATTCATACCTCGTCGAAGGTATGGCTTAATTACATGAACTGAAAAGGGAACGCGACCTTGACCAGAAAAGCTGTATGCGTGTACAGTGCAAAAAAACGTTAAGGAAGCGCGGATTTAATCGCTGTGGAATTGTCCGTTGCCAATGAGGATGCAATGCAAGGCGTCTTTTGCTGTCAATAGCGAGCTATTGACAGCAAAAGGCAACGCAGCAGTGCGCCTCAGTGGCGGCGGGCAAACCACTTGGATTAAATCTGCGCTTCCTTAAGTGGCTTGGCACGCATGTGTAATCGAAATACTGAGGAAATATAATGGACCGACAAGCAAGTGCCGCAGCATTTCCGCGGCGCGCCATGAAAAATGGGAAAAGCGTACTGCCTGGCTATCTTGAATTTTTTGCCGGCAGTGGTCTGGTTGCTTATGCTTTAAAACAGAATTTCACAGCGATCTGGGCAAACGATATTTCCGAAAAAAAGGCTGCTGTTTATCATGCCAACCATGGCAAACAGCATTTCCACCTTGGCTCGATAGCCGATATTAAAGGTGCAAGCCTGCCAGCGGCACCGCTTTCTTGGGCCAGCTTTCCTTGTCAGGATTTATCCTTGGCTGGTCTCATTGCCGGAATAGATGGTAAGCGCAGCGGTTTGGTGTGGGAGTGGTTGCGCGTAATGGATGAAATGACGGAAATGCCTGAAATTTTGGTCGCTGAAAATGTGACCGGATTGATGTCGGTAGACGGTGGCAGTCAGTATCGCATGCTGCATGCAGCGCTGCGCAAGCGCGGCTATGTCGTTGGTGCGATACAGTTGGATGCCGTACATTGGGTGCCGCATTCTCGACCAAGGGTTTTTGTCATTGCGGTGAAAGAAGCGCTGGTGATTCCAGCGCAGCTTTTGACCGATGGCCCGACTTGGCTGCATCCGAAAGCCTTCGTCACTGCGGCAAAAGACCTTGATGGCTGGTTGTGGTGGAAGCTGGCCGCACCCGAGCCGCGAAAAATTCATCTCAACGATATTATCGAATGGACTGCGCAGTGCGATGATGAGGAAAAGTCTGCACGCAATATAGCCTTGATTCCTGATAAGCACAGAAAAATGCTGGACCATGCAAGCGTTGTCGCTGCGCCTGGCTATAAGCGAACGCGGGCATCGAAGCAAGTTCTCGAGTTGCGTTTTGATGGGGTTGCGGGGTGTCTACGCACACCGAAAGGTGGCAGTAGTCGGCAGTTTTTAGTCATAAAAAAAAATAAAAAACTTCTGACACGACTGCTGACGGTACGTGAAACGGCTCGTCTTATGGGTGCGCCGGAATCTTTCCAACTTCCTGGATCGTATAACGATGGTTATATGGCAATGGGTGACGCTGTAGCAGCACCATGCGCCCGGTTTCTTGCGGAATTTTTGCTTTCTCCCTTGCTGAAAGTAATTGCATGAGCAAACTCATTGAAATACTTGTTGAGTATCAAAAAAGCAATAAATTAACTTCAAAAGGAAAACTTGCCTCGATTCTCTTTGTGACCCGCCTTGCGAAAAACGAAGGCTTGCCACTTGACTCGTCGGTGTTGCTGACAGATAGTCAAGGGCAGGTACTGGGATTAGGAAAATCTGCGGTGCAATCGATTCTGAAAGAACATGGGGAATCGCGGGTTCTGGCGGAGGAAGGTGGCCGCACCAGTCGTGGAAGTTTGGGAAATATGCAGCAGTATGTTACTTTTCTGAATCAACTCCATCAAGATGATTTAGCTGATATGCCTGTGATCGAAGCGTGGTGGGTAGAGCGGGTGAAAGATTTTTTTGCTGCCAAGCCTTTTGTGTTGAAATACGATACCAGCATCTCTTTGCGTGCGATAGTACGAGACCTGCTGCAACAAGCAATCAAACGGCAAAAAGAAAATCCAGGGACGATGTATGCAGGGGCGGTCATGCAGCATTTGGTCGGTGCCAAACTCAGTCTCGTATTAGCTGAGAGCGTTGTGCAGAACCATGGTTTTTCTGTTTCAGATGCAATGAGTTCCCGCGGTGGTGATTTTATTATTGATGAGGTCGTCATCCATGTTACCAGCGCTCCGGGTGAGGCGCTCATGCGTAAATGCGAAGGAAATCTTCACTCTGGTGTCAGACCCATCATCGTCACGACCTACGCGAGTATGCCAGCAGCAGAATCCTTGGCTGAAATACAAGGTATCGCAGGTCGCATTGATATCTTGGAAGTAGAACAATTCATTGCCACCAACGTCTATGAGCTCAGTCAATTCAAAACTGCTGAGCGGAGAGTCACGGTTGAGCGACTGGTGGAGCGCTACAATGAAGTTGTTCGATCGTGCGAAACAGATCCAAGTTTACAAATTTCAGTCAGTTGATGCTCGCCACCCGCATCGCAGCCATTATTTTCGCATGAACCCGCACGAACGTCGATTGACATGCCGGCCAAGCTGGCCGAGAATGTAATTCTGCATGCAATTCGGGAGAAATCATGAGCATCGCTTCGTTGGGCGCAACTAATTACCAAGCTATCGGCAAGCTTACCGGCAGCAGCAGTGGTGCCACGGCGGCGACTTCGGCCAGCGCACTGAGTGCCGTGTTGACCGGCACAACCAATAGCAATGCCACTTCGGCGGCCAGCTCGGGAAACAGCAGCAGCCTTGCCGCCGCATTACAGCAGGCCTTGGCACAAGTGAATTCCGGTGCCGACTTGTCGAGCTTGTTGTCCTCGACCACTGAGCAGTCTTCGTCCGATTTTCTCAGTAATTTGTATTCTTCGCTGCCCGGCCTGTCCGCGTCGACCACTAACTCTACCAGCAACAGTGCGGCAGTCGCCGCAGTCCAACTCGACTCTTCGAGCCCGACGGCCAAATTACAAAGCAGCTTACAAAAACTCGTTACCCAGCTCGACAATGGCAGCAGCGAAGCCAGCGGCAGCCTGCAAAAATCGTTCAACAGCCTGATCACCGATAGTGGCGGCAACCCCAGCCAAACCAGTTTGCAATCATTTCTCAAACTGGTGGCAGCCAATGTGCAGGGCAGTGTCGCAGTGGGCAGTTTTCTCGATACCAGCGCCTGAGTCAAGCGCCGTTACCGCTGACTACAAAGTTTTCACGCAGAGCTTGAAGTCACGATCTTCTTCATACACGCCGACGCGAAAGCCGAGGCTGCGCATGAGCTTGAGCATGCCGCTGTTATTACTCAATACCAAACCTTCGATCTGACTCAAACCACGGCTGCGCGCGACATCAATGATGGACATCATCATGCGTGAGCCCAGCCCTTGGCCGCTGAATTGGTCGGCAATCAGCAGGGAAAATTCACAACTGCTCTTGTCCGGGTTGGTAACATAGCGCGATACCCCAATGATGCACTCGCTTTCGCTGATGCGTCCATGTTCATCGACGCTGCGCTGTGGGTAAATCGCCACCAGCGCCATTTCACGGTCGTAATCGATCAGCGTGAATTGCGCCAGCATGCGCTCGGATAATTCGCGCATCGATGAGACGAAGCGAAAATACCGGCTCTCCTCCGACAAACCGCGCACCAGCGCTTGCAGCATATCGGCGTCGTGCGGATGCAACGGACGCACAATATAACGGCTGCCGTCGCGCAGCGGCCATTCGGTTTCGCGGTCGGATGGATACGGCGAAATCGCCAGATGCTGATAATTGCCCGGTTCGGCCGGCGCATGGTCAACCACGATGCGGGCATCGACCACCAAGGCCCCATCGTGATCGACGATGACCGGATTGATATCGAGCTCGCGTAACTGCGGCAGCGCGCACACCATTTCCGACACCCGCAATAAAATTTGCTCGAGCGCTTCGCGCTGCACCGCCGCCGCACCGTGCCAAGGACCGAGCATGGCGGCGGCGCGTGCGCGTGCGATCAAACCTTGTGCCAAGAATTGGTTTAACGGTGGCAGTTCGAGTGCGCGGTCGGCGATCAAATCACTCATCACCCCGCCGGCACCGAAAGCGATCACCGGACCGAACAAGGGATCGCTGAGCATGCCGATATAGAGTTCGCGACCGAGCGGCTTGCCCGACATATTTTGTACCGTCACGCCATTGATGCGGGCTTCGGGACGCAATCGGCTGACGGTCGCCATCATGGTTTGCCAGGTATCGCGTACGCCGGCACCATTGAGAATATTCAAGGCTACCCCTTGTACTTCCGATTTGTGGCTTATATCGGGCGCATCGATCTTCAAGGCTACCGGATAAGCGAGCTGATTGGCGACTAACATGGCTTCATTGGCCGAGCGCGCCAAGATCGTTTTGGTGACGGGAATATGGAATGCCGACAGCAAGGCTTTCGACTCCATCTCGGTCAGCACGCGCCGTCGTTCGGCCAGCACGCTTTCTATCAGTATGCGTGCGCCTTCGAGATCGGGTTTCGCCAATTGCGATAAGGGTGCGGGGACTTGGCGCAGCAATTGCTGATTTTGATGGAAGCGCGAAATATGATGGAAGGCGTCGACCGCTGCTTCCGGCGTGCGAAAACTCGGAATTGCCGCGCGATGCAGAATCGTGCGTGCTTGGGCGACTTGTTCATCGCCCATCCAGCACGTCAGCAGCGGCTTGCCAAGTGTGGCATAGTGCTCGGCCAAGGCATGGGCGATCAAGCTGTCATCAGTTCCGGGGGTGGGGGAAAGGATCACTAAAATGCCATCGATTTCATTACTGTGGGCACAGGCTTCGAGGGCGGCGCGAAATTGCCCGGCATCGGCGGCATGGCCGAGGTCGAGGATGTTACTCAATTGGGCCAGCGGCGAAAGCTGCGCGGCCAAGGCTTGTGCTGCTGCTGCCGCCAAGGCGACCGGTTGCAGACCCAGTGCGTGCGCGGCATCGAGTGCCAGCACGGCCGGCCCGCCGCCATTGGAAATGATGGCCAAGCGCCGTCCAATCGGCAGATGGCGTGCCGACAGACACTTGGTGGCGGCGAATAATTGTACTAACGAGCGTACCCGCACCGCACCGGCACGTTGTAAAGCGGTATCGAAAATGGCATCGAAACTGTCGGCATCGACACCGCTGTGGTTGGCTTTGAGGATGATGACCGGTTTCGCATTGGCGGCGGCACGCAAGGCACTCATGAAGCGACGCGCATTGCGTATGCCTTCGAGATAGACCACGATGCTCTGAGTATGCCGGTCTTGTGCCAGATAATCGAGGGCATCGGCCAAATCGACCGCGCTGTCGGGGCCGAGTGAAATGACGGCAGAAAAACCAATGCCGCCCTTGGCGGCCCAGTCGAGTATCGAACTCGCCAATGCGCCCGATTGCGACAGCACGGCGATGCCGCCGGGTTTGGCGAGGCGACCGAGGGTGCTGGCATTGAGTTGGTTTTTCGGAATCTGAAAACCCATGCTGTTGGGACCGAGCAGAAAAATTCCATGCTGACTGGCGATTTGATGCAGCGTCGTGCGCATTGTCGCCGCTACGCCGTGTGAAATGATCAGTACGGCTTTACATTGCAAACGTCCGGCAAAATCGAGTGCCGTGCATAATTGTTCATCGGGCAGGGCGATGAGTACCAGATCGGCGCGTGCCGCCACTAAATCGCTGTGGGTGCCGCTCATGCCAATGTCAAGAAAACTGACTTGACCGGCAAATTTGTCGGCCGCCAGATGGGCGCTCAGTACCCGCGCCAACGGTGTTTGTTCGGCCTCGCCAGTGCCGGCAAAGACCACCAGCGAACGCGGCGCGAACAGCGCCGAAAGATAATGCTTATCCATCTTGTTTCCCGTATAAAAAATCATTCACCAAACTGCCCGCAGCGAACTTCGTTCAGTCCGCGCCGATTAACACCCGTACATGGGCGGCCACGCTGCGCGCCAAGGGCGAGAGTTCGTAACCGCCTTCCAGACAAGAGACGATGCGACCGCCGGCGTGGCGTGCCGCCAGTTCGACCAATTGCCGCGTGATCCAGGCGAAATCGGCTTCCACCAAACCTAGATTACCCATGTCATCTTCTTTGTGGCCATCGAAGCCGGCCGAAATAAACACGATTTGCGGCGCAAATTCCTCCAATGCCGGCAGCCAATGGCTGCTGACGGCCGCGCGAAACACCGCACCACCGGAACGCGCCGGCAAGCCGATATTAAGCATATTCGGCCCACGAGGAATAGCGCCGCTGAACGGGTAAATATCCTTTTCAAAGCTTGAGCACATCAACACGCCCATATCGCCATGCAGAATATCTTCACTGCCATTGCCATGATGGACGTCGAAATCGACCAAGGCTATTCTGGCTATGCCGTACACGGCTTGGGCATGGCGGATGGCGATGGCAACATTGTTAAAAAAACAAAATCCACCGGCGGCAGCGCGCTCGGCATGGTGGCCGGGCGGACGCACATTGCAAAATGCCACGCGCGCCTGACCACTGAGCACCAGGTCGGTCGCCAGCACCGCCGCACCGGCAGCACGCTGCGCGGCGCGATACGAGTAGGGGTTGATACGGGTATCGGGGTCGATGCGCGTATACGCATCTTCGGGCACATTCGCACCTGACATGGCGAATTGCTCCAGATAGGCAGCGTCATGTGCGCGCAGTAATTGCTCTGCGCTGACCAGCGGCGCATCGTAGCACTGCATATGGTCGAGCAAACCGCTGATGAGTAATTGATCGTTGATGGCACCGAGTCGTTGCGGACTTTCCGGGTGCTGATCGCCCATGTCATGCTTTTGGCAATCGCTGTGAGTAATATAGGCGGCGAACATGGCTTTCCGTAATGACGAAGGTTTCCCATAGTAGGCCAGTGCAGCGCGTTTGAGCAGGGGCGATGGCAGATTTTGTGCTGTATCAAGTTGTGGGCGTGCCAGTTGCGGCTTTTGTTGCGCAGTCGTTGCTTTTTGAATACGCCAGTGGCATGCTGGCCGATTGTTTGTCATTGCGCTACGGAAGCCCTCTATGTTCACGATGTTTGCGATGTTGAAAAACAGCTGGGAAAACCTGGTGGCGCGAGTGTTTCGACACGCCATCGCGGCGCGCTGCCGGCGCGCCGGTTTGCGGCAACAGACGATGCCGATGCCTTACGGTAGCGTGGCCTACCTCGATAATGCTGCCGCCGGCACGGCCATCGTGCTGTTGCATGATGCCGGTGCCGATAAAAACAGTTGGCTGGCTTGCGCGGCGCGGTTCGGGCGCGGGCAGCGCTTGCTGATACTCGATTTGCCCGGCCATGGTGACAGTGGCGCCGATCTGGAACTCGAATACGATGTGCATAGCCAAACTGAGCGCGTGCTCGAATTCATCGAGCAATTATCCTTATCTCAAGTGCATTTGATCGGCAACGGACTGGGATCCGCGATTGCCCTGCGTTTGGCGCATTGGCGGCCACAACTATGCGTCTCGCTGATCCTTATCAACGTCGGCGGCCTGCCTGGTCCGGCTTCTGTTCTGACGACAGTGCTCGGCACGAGTGGCAAAGACCCACTGATGGATATCGGCAGCCTCGATGATTTCAAACTCTTGCTGGAACTGAGCATGTACCGTGTGCCCTACCTGCCGCGGCCCTTGCTGCACTTATTGGCGCGGCAAAAAATAGCACGCCATGCCATCGATCTGAAAATCGCCGCCGATCTGCGACGTGATCTTGACCAAAGCGCCGTACTGGCGCAATTACATCTGCCAACCCTGATCATCTGGGGTGCCGATGACAAAATCAGCCATGTCGATGGCGCGGCCTTGCTGCATGCGCGTATCAGCGGCAGCGCGCTGCTGATTGTGCCTGAGTGCGGCCATTTACCCATGCTTGAGCAGGCTGCCGTCGTGGCAGCGCGCTGCACGCGCTTTCTCGCTGCGTTCAATGCAGCTTGAAACAGCCATCAATAATTATTATTCAGATAATTAGTTGCCTAAAAGATTGTATCGAAACCTCTCCTTGTTCCGTATGATTTGACATGGCCGCGGGCAGATGGCGGCGTCATGACGCATGCACAAGGACTTTCCTGATCGGAGATGGAGACGGAGATGAGATATTATGCCAAAGCCGAAATTGACACCAGCTTCGCGGGACGCTGGGAAATGCAAGCTTACACGGAGTTCGCCCATATTCTGAACGACAATGCTCGACCGTTCCCGTGCACGCTTGGCATTGCCGGCTGGCATAACGATCAGTTGCGCTACGCTTTCATCGACCACGCGCCGCTGGTAGAGCAGGGTGGCAACGAAGCGGCGCTGCAGGAGCTGGCCGCCTCACTGCAGAGTTACCTGCCGAATGCCCGACTATTCGGTAAAAACACGTCCTTGGTAGTATTTTTCAATGAAACCCGCGATCAGGGCGTGCCGCACTACGAACAGTGTTTTTGGAATTTGCTCAATGGCGTGCACCGCCTCGACAGTCGGCCGTGGCCAACTGACATCGCCACCAATCCCAGCGACAGCAGCTGGGAATTTTCTTTTGCAGGGCAAGCAATGTTCGTTGTTTGCAACACGCCTTCGCATCGTCGCAGACACAGTCGCTACCATCCTTATTTCATGCTGAGCTTTCAACCGCGCTGGGTGTTCGAGGATGTAATCGGTCCGACGGCAGCGAATGCGCAAAAAGTGAGAAGTGAAATCAGGAAGCGTCTGCATGAGTTTGATGAGGTCGCCATCACAGCTTTCCTCGGCAGCTTTGGCGCAGCAGAGAACCGCGAGTGGCACCAGTACTTTCTGCGCGACGACAACAGCGCGCCGCTACGTTGCCCATTCAAACATGCCGCCGCCGCGCCGCGCGCCGTCTTGTTCCAGCAAACCGGCCACTACGCCATCGAAACAGTGATACGCGAACTCTTACCGCCGACCGGTTCGGTCGAAGTGCAATTCGATACGCCGAACCGCGAACACGCCTGGCACAGCCATGCTACCGATGAAACCTTACATGTCATCGAAGGCAGCATGCAATTTGCCACCATCGAGCAGGTATTTGTGTGTCAGCCCGGCGATCGCATCTTGCTGCCGGCACAGACGATCCACCGTTCCGTGGCCGGACCGGCAGGGTGCTTATATGTCATCGCCACACGCATGCTCAGGCATCACCTGATAAATTAATGCTGATGATGCGCCGCAATGGCACATCGTCATCGCGCGGCGTGGCGTTTATTTAGTCACGCTCAGCGCTTCGATCTTCCCACCTCGGTAAGTGTACAAGGTGATAGGGGCATGGTTGAGATCGCCATTGTTATCGAAACTGATATCGCCGCTGATGCCGCGATAATGGATTTTCTTTAAGAATGGCAAGTACTTGGCCGGTTCGGATGAGCCGGCATCTTGCATGGCTTGAACCATGGTCATGGTGGCATCGTAAGCTTGTCCAGCGTAAAGTTGCGTCTCTATACCAAATCTTTTCTTGTAATCGGCACGCCATTGATCATAGGCTGGCTTTTGCTCAGCAGGCACGCCGCCGGCCGAGGCGCAGACGACTTGTTCGTCGGCCATGCTATCGCCGGCAAACTTGGGCAAGTTAGGTGTACAAATAGCGTCGCCACCCATGAACTTGGTATTCATGCCCAAGGCTTTCATTTGACGCAGCATAGGCCCGGCCGTGCTTTCCAAACCGGCAAAGAAAATCATATCGGGTTTTTTAGCTTTGACCGAGGTGAGTACCGCGGCAAAATCGGTGGCCTTGTCGGTGGTATGTTCACGCACCACCACGTCGCCGCCAGCTGCTTTGGCACTCTTGATGAATTCGTTTGCCAAACCCTGGCCGTAGGCGGTTTTATCATCGATGACGGCAATCTTTTTGGCCTTGCTAACCTCTACCGCATAGCGCCCGACTGCCGCGCCGAGTTGGCCATCGTTGGCTGTGACGCGAAACGTTACCGGAAAGCCTTGCAAGGTGTATTTCGGGTGCGAAGTGCCGGCGCTGATCTCCGGAATGCCGGCGTGATTGTAAATGCGTGAGGCTGGAATGCTGGCGCCGGAAGTTACGTGGCCGATCACGCCGCTGACTTTGGCATCGACCAGTTTCTGCGCTACCGAAGTGGCTTGCTTGGGGTCGCCGGCATCGTCTTCTGCCAAGAGGCTGAAACGGGCTTTCTTACCGCCGATCATGACGCCCTTGGCATTGAGCTGTTCAACCGCCATTCTGACGCCGTTTTCATTATCTTTTCCAATATGTGCGATGCCGCCAGAAATTGGCCCAGCATGGCCAATCTTGACCTGTACTTCCTGTGCTGCCGCTGCAAAACTGATAACTGTGCTGGCAATCGCCAGCGAGACCATGCTTAATTTGAATGCCATAATTTACTCGCAATAGTTTTTGGAATGTAAGGTGAAACGCGTCACCACCTCTTAAAGAGGGCGTAGGGACGCGTCTACTCGTTGAGCGTCGCGTTGAACGTCGCTGGAGTGATTCCAAGCAGTGACTGGGCATGCTTGTATCAGTAACATAGAATAGTAGACGCGCCTGCAGCGAGGCTCAAGTCAGAAAATTCTGAAAGTTTTGTCGGAATTTTCTTAAAATGTTTTGGCAGGAACCTGGCGTCATTTTTTATACTGAAAATGCCACAATTTCTGCCATTTTCAGTTAACTGCGAACGTCGCTGGATTCCTGCCAAAAGCTCGCAGGAACGACGTTGCGGGCGGTTGGGGTAAGGATGCCGACTACACGCAGCTTTGCGACAGGCTCAACGACATGCGGGAGCGACGATGCGGAGGTGTGGCCGAATAACGCGACTAAGCGCCGTCGAGCCCATATTTTTTGATCTTGTCATGCAGCGTCGTCTTGGCAACACCGAGCGCTTCGGCCGTGCGCGCCAAGCTACCGTGGCGATGCAGGGCATCGACGATCAAGGCGCGTTCAAAGGCTTCCACCGTTTCGGCCAGCGCTGTCGGGCCGTTGATCGGCGGCTGCCCAAACGGTGGTGAACCACTTTCTATGCCCAGCACGCAGCGGTCGGCAACATTGCGCAGCTCGCGGATATTCCCGGGCCACGCGTAGCCGAGCAATTGGCGAATCCGCTCGGGCGTGGTGGCCGGCAGTGCGCGTTGATGGCGAGCCGTGCCGAGCAGTAAAAAATGTTCGAACAGCAGAGGGATATCTTCACGCCGCTCGCGTAGTGGTGGCAGATCGACGGTAGCGACGCTGAGCCGATAATACAGATCGCTGCGAAAGCCACCCCTGGCCGATAGCTCGACCAAATCGGTTTTGGTTGCGGCGATGACGCGGCAGTCGATAGGAATCAAGGTGTTGGAGCCGAGGCGCTCGAGCTTGCGTTCTTGTAATACACGCAGCAGCTTGATTTGCATCGCCAGCGGCATGCTCTCGATTTCGTCGAGGAACAGCGTACCGCCGCTGGCATGTTCAATTTTGCCTATGCGTTTTTTTGCGGCACCGGTATAGGCACCGGCTTCATGCCCAAAAATTTCACTGTCAAACAAAGTTTCCGGCAAACCGCCGCAATTGATCGCCACAAAATTGCCTTGGCTACGCGAACTGGCTTCATGCAAGCAGCGCGCAACCAATTCCTTGCCAGTACCGGTTTCACCATGAATCAATACGTCTGCGGCACTGTCGGCCAGGCAGCTGACCATCGTGCGAATTTTTTGCATGCTCGGTGCGCGGCCCAGCATTTGGCTTTCGAGCTGATCGCGTTGCGCCAACTGGCGTCGCAGCGTGCGCACTTCCAGCACGAGCCGGCGTTTTTCCAGCGCTCGGCGCACCACTTCAACCAAGTATTCAGGCGCGAACGGTTTTTGAATAAAATCGTGCGCGCCATCTTTCATCGCCTGTACCGCCATAGAAATATCACCATGACCAGTGATCAGCACTACCGGCAATTCCGGGTCGATCTGTAATATTTCACGCAGAAAGCTCATGCCATCCAATTTCGGCAGCCGAATATCACTGACCACGATGCCGCAAAAATCACGGCCAAGCCGGCGGCGTGCCTGTTCGGCGCTGGTGACGCAGTCAACGGCGATACCTTCGAGTTGCAAGGCTTGCGCGCAACCGAGCGCGACGTCGGGGTCGTCTTCGACGATCAGTACCGTCAGAATTTCACTCATGTGGCGCGCCCTTTTCTGAAAGCGGGATTTCCAAGGTAAATACGGCACCACCTTCGGGGTGGTTACTGGCATTCAAGGTACCACCGAAATCGCGCATGATGTCAGCAGAAATACTCAGACCCAAGCCCAAGCCGACACCGGCCTGTTTGGTAGTAAAAAATGCGACAAACAATTGGCTCATGACCGTTTCGGTCAGCCCCGGGCCGTGGTCGCGTACCGTCAGGCGGGCCAGTTGGCCCAGCGCTTCACAGCTGAGCTCGATGCACGGCGCGGCGTGGCCTGCCATGGCATCGAGCGCATTGCCGATCAGGTTGATCAACACTTGTTCGAGTCTATCGGCATCGCACAGCGCCACCGGTGCCGGCAACGGGCAATCGCGCCGCACCGTCACATGGGCTTGCAGCAGACGCTGTTCCAGCAGTGCGAGCGAGTTATCGAGCGCGCGATCGAGCGCAACCGCCTGCAATTGCGCGCTCGATTTGTGCGCAAAGGTGCGCAGCTGGCCGGTAATGCGTCCCATGCGATCGGTCAGTTGTGCAATCCGTTCGAGATTGGAGCGAGTAGTTGCAAGGTCACCGCGATCGAGAAAACGCACGCTATTGCCGGATAAGGTACGCAGCGCTGCCAACGGCTGGTTGAGCTCATGCGCAATTCCGGTCGAGAGTTGACCGATCGCCGCCAGCTTACCCGCTTGGACCAGCTCATCCTGCGCCGCGCGCAAGGTACGTTCGGCGCGGATACGATCGCTGACTTCATCTTGCAACTGTTGGTTGGCCGTGGAGAGGTCGGCGGTACGCGTCGCTACCTTACGCTCTAATTCGTCGTGCGCTTGTTGCAATGCTTCGCGCGCGGCCAGACGATCTTTCAAATGCCGTCGCCGTTCGTTGAGCATCATACCGACCATGAACAACAACACGGTGCCGACCACGGCAAGCGCGGCCCGGCTTTGCGCGATATCATCGACTTGCTTCAAATGTGAGAACACAGTCAGGGTCCACGGTGTGCCGGGCAATGGGCGCGATTGCGCCAGAAAGCGGCCGGCCACCGGATAGGCAGAGGCGATGGCGGGATCATCTTTGGCAATGCTGACTAAGCGCGCACCGTGATCGAGTTCACGCAATTCTTTCAAGCCCAGCGGTTTCAAGGCGCGCCGATTATATTGCTGGGTTTGGTCGAAGGCGCTGCGAGTTTTTTCTTCCAGCGCCCGCACGGTAGTGAATTTCCAATTGGCGACCGAGCCGAGAATGACGACCCCGTTTTCATCGCTGACCATGGCCGGTGTTTCTACAGTGGCCCATGATTTTTCCAATTGCTCCAAACTCACTTTGAGCACCGCCACGCCCAGCGTTTTGCTGCCGTCTGACAGCGTCGAGGCCAAATAGTAACCGGGCTCACCGCGCGTAGTGCCGATGCCGAAAAAGCGGCCGTGCCCACTCTCCAGCGCCTCCCTGAAATACGGCCGAAACGTCAGATCTTCGCCGACAAAGCTGTCGGTACGCCGCCAATTACTCGATGCCACGACCCGCCCGCTGGTATCGATGAGGTAGATCGACAGCGTCCCGGCGCGCTCGTTGAGTTGTTCGAGATAGACATTGACCTGCGCTGCCAGCGTGGCGTGGTCTTTGTTTTCGAGTAAGGCCAGCACATCGCGTTCGAGGTCCAGCGTATCGGGAAGAAAAGCGTATTTACCAATCTCGCGTTCCAAGCTGGTGCTGTACAAATCGAGCCGGTGCAGGCCGGTAGTCTGCAGCTCGGCCAAGCCCAGTTGCTGCACCACGCGATACGCAGTAAAGCCGCATAGCCCCATCAGGGTAAGCAGCAGAAGCAAAATAGGCAGGTGGTGTAGGTGGCGCGGGCTGGACATGGTGGCAGGACGGTTTGGTCGCCTATTATAGAGGAATTCGCGCTTACCGAGACGCCACGCTGCGTGCCCGAGCGGCCACTCGTTCAATCTGTGACGTGCAAAAAAAACCGACCTGACACGTTTGCTGTCAGGTCGGCAGACAGTGCTGACTCAGACTGCTTTGGCAGTACCAAGCGCCTCCGTGTGAACCGGCATGGCTGAAGCGCTGGCGGCCAGCGATTCGTCCACTGTATCGATGGCATTTTCCCACTTCGCTACCACGGCGGTGGCAATCGCGTTACCGAGCACATTGGTGGCGGTACGGCCCATATCGAGGAAGTGATCGATCCCCAGCACCAGCAACAAACCGGCTTCCGGCAGGTTGAACATAGGGAGAACCGCTGCGACCACAACCAACGAAGCGCGCGGCACACCGGCGATACCTTTACTGGAAATCATCAGCACCAGCAGCATACTGATTTGCGTCGACAGGCTCAGCTCGATGCCATATGCTTGCGCTACGAATAAGGCCGCGAAGGTGGTATAGATCATCGAACCGTCGAGGTTGAATGAGTAACCCAAAGGCAAAACGAAACCGGTAACGCGTTCGCGGATACCGAATTTTTCCAACTGTTCCATCAACTTCGGATAAGCCGATTCGCTGCTGGCGGTGGAAAAGCCCAACAGCATAGGGCTGCGCACCAGCTTGATCAAACGGAACACGCTCTTGCCGAGCACGCAGTAAGCAGCAAAAATCAATACCAGCCACAGCGCAGCCAAGGTGAGGTAAAAACTCAGCAGCAGCTTGCCGAACACCAGCAGCATGCCGGCACCTTGAGTGGTAATAATGCCGGCGACGGCACCGAAAACACCGATAGGAGCGAAGCGCATCACGTAGTCTGTGACCTTGAGCATGACATGGCCGACTTCTTCCAAAGTTTTTACCAAGCTGCGTGCGGCTTGATTATGGATGTGACCAAGCGCTAAGCCGAAGAACACGGCAAACACCAGAATCTGTAGAATTTCGTTGGCAGCCATCGCTTCGAAAATGTTTTTCGGGAACACATGGGTAATGAAATCCTTCAGATTGAGCGCACTGGTTTTCAAACCCAGTGAACTGCCGACCTCGGGCAAAGGCATACCCAGATTGGTTCCCGGATGCAGCAGATTAGCAAATACCAGACCCAAGGCCAGCGAACACAGCGAAGCGCCGAGGAACCACGCCAGAGCTTTGGCACCGATGCGACCGACCGTTTTCGAGTCCCCCATGCCGGCCAAGCCGGAAACCAGGGTGGCGAATACCAACGGAGCAATGATCATTTTGATCAAGCGTAGAAAAATATCGGTCAGGATACTGAAGTAAGAAGCGATCTCTTTGGCTTGTGCCGGGCTGGCGGCAAAGTTATTGCAAGCATAGCCGACAACAATACCAAGCAGCATGGCGATCATGATCATGGTCGTTAGGCGGTTCAATTTCATAATGGTTTCCTTATTGTATTGATGTGAAGTGAGACCGAGGCGACTTGGTTCAGGAACACTGACATCCTGGTCGGCACGTTCGGGTAGCTCACTTCGCTGGCTTTTTCAGCTGCACTCATGGGCTTGTCTCCGTGATTTATAGGTATATTTTTTAGCCACGCGAGTACGTGGTTATCGCTTACTAATGCACAGATCATGCCAGTGTGCAAAATATGCCTGCGCCTGCTTACGCAGGCGGAAATGCGCGTGTTTGTGCGCGCTGTAGGTCGGATTTCCGGAGATTTGCCAGGGTGGGTGTTCGGGAAACCGAACGGGTGGAGGTGGTAAGTGTAACGACGCGACTTCGCGCGCACAGGCAAGCAAAAAAAAAGCCGCAGCGCTTAATTATGGTAATTGCAAGTTTCTAAATTTAAATAAATACTTTTCGATATCGCGAAAATTTTCTACGACTATCTGTTGCGCCTCAGGAAGCATTTCCTGCTTTCTAGGGTCAATATTGAATGCACGCAGCATATATTCGACTAATGGCGCGCGAGTTTTGACTTCAAGGTAGCCGTCTTGCATATCAAAGTCGCGGGCGATCAGTTCTTGCTGGGCCAAGTCCAATCGACTGTCTGGTTTAATCCGCAAGCTTACGGCGGTATTCCAAAGTTGATCTTCGGCGGCCGTCTGTTTGCTATCACCAAAAATTTCGGGAACGCCACGAAACCTGCTCAACACAAAGTCTCGATAGTCACCATGCTTCTCGCAATAGGCCCGAACATGCCAACGTAACGGGGTGCAAACGAGAGTATGTGGCACGATGATGCGATCTTCTTCAATTGCCGTGCCTAGGGATATGTAGCGTAAGTCAACACGTCTATGCTCTCTTGACGCCTGCACTAATGCGCGCAAAATGATCGGATCGATGCTGCGCATGGGAACGTGAAGCATTTCTGTATGCGCAAATCCCAGATCCAATCCTTCGAAAGTATGGGCAATGTCCTTAGTTCGGCTCAGTACATGCAAGTATTCATCGGCGGTGCCGGTGGTGAGTTTGGGTACAAACTGTGGCGTAGGGACGTATCCCTTCAGATATTTATCATATTGCAAATTCCCAGGCGCAATGTCGTTCAGGTAGGCATTGATATCTTTGCTGGCTTGCTGTCGCCCTATGCCAAAGCTATTGCATAGGTGCTTAGTCGTCAGACGGCCTTCCCATTTGGCAATAATTTCTATCAGGCGATAACGCGTCAGTAAATCCCATCTTAGCGGCCAATTCATAGTTTCTTCCGAGATATGCTTGAATAATCGACATGTATATCCAGTCAGTATAGATATGTTATCAATATAAGCATACTATTGCCTTAAATAAATTTCAAATAGTTAATTTTCAGATCTATTCGAATTCGAACTTGGCAGCCCTGAAGGAAATACCGCAGTGGAAGATCTCTCGCCCTCAGATTTAAAAGCAATTCTGCATTCAAAGCGCGCCAATCTGTATTACTTGGAACATTGCCGAGTCATGCAAAAAGACGGCCGCGTCCTTTATCTGCAAGAAGCGAAGAACGAAAATCACTATTGGAATATTCCGATAGCCAATACCACGGTACTCATGCTGGGCAGTGGCACATCGATCACCCATGCCGCCGTCAGAATGCTGGCACGGGCAGGCGTACTGGTTGGTTTTTGTGGTGGCGGCGGTACGCCACTCTATATGGGCAATGAAATTGAGTGGATGACACCGCAAGGGGAATATCGGCCTACCCAGTATTTGCAAGCTTGGTGTGCGTTTTGGTTCGACGACCAACAGCGTCTGATCGCAGCAAAACAGTTACAGCAAGCGCGGATTCGTTATTTAAGTCAGGTCTGGCAAAAAGACAAAGACCTCAAAGCAGAAGGTTTTGACGTCAACGATGTCGAGATTCAAAAAGCTTTGAGCCAATGCAGCCAACGAATAGAGCAAGCAAAAAGCTCGTCTGAGCTATTGCTGAATGAAGCGCAGCTCACAAAAATGCTCTACAAATACGCCGCAAATCATACCAAACAGAGCGGCTTTACCCGGCAACATGAAGAAACGGATAAGGCCAATGCCTTTTTAAACCATGGCAATTACCTCGCTTACGGCTTAGCCGCCTGTACTTTGTGGGTGCTGGGAATACCACATGGCTTTGCGCTCATGCATGGAAAAATGCGCCGTGGTGCCTTGGTGTTTGATGTCGCCGATTTAATTAAAGATGCCATTATCTTGCCGTGGGCATTTGTCTGCGCCAAAGAAAACGCCAGCGAACAAGAGTTCCGCCAGCAATGCCTGCAAGCCTTTACCAATCATAAGGCGCTCGATTTCATGTTTAATCAAATTAAAGAGATCGCACTAAGGGGCGAGCCGGAACAAGACAGCCATGGCCCGGTTGACGCGGTGCGCAGCGATGCGAATGATGATCATGATGACATTAACGCTGCAATGGATGAGGAAAACCCCGAGGGCAGTTCCATATGATGGTCACCTTCGTTTCTCAATGCCAAAAGAATGCCCTGAAAAAAACCCGTCGGGTATTGGATGCATTCGCAGATCGTATTGGCGACAACACGTGGCAAACCGTGATTACGGAAGATGGCTTGGCGGTAGTGAAGAAAATGCTGCGCCAGACGGCCAGTAAAAACACGGCGGTAGCTTGCCATTGGATACGTAGCCGTGCACGTAGCGAGTTTATTTGGGCCGTGGGGAATAAGGGGCAGTTTAATGATATGGGGGTTGTGCCGGTGAATAGTACAAAAAAAGAATTGAAAACAATAGAAAGTAATTGGAAATATTTACCCCTCATTAAAGTGTGCGCTGCACTGGCTGCGTTGTTACACGATTGGGGTAAAGCATCGCTTTGTTTTCAAAATAAGCTCGCAGCGAGTAAATCCTTGGCCGACCCGTTGCGCCATGAGTGGATTTCTTGCTTATTGCTAAACGCTTTTATTGATGGGGCGGAAACGGATGAACAGTGGTTGCATCGTTTAAGTGAAGGGAAAATTGACGAGACAGCTCTGAAACAAACACTTGCTAAAAATAGCATGCAAGCACCGTTATCAAAGTTGCCTCCACTGGCCAGTCTAGTGGCTTGGTTGATTGTTTCGCATCATCGGCTGCCAACGTTACCGCGAGAAGAAAGCGATGCATGGCGCGGCGAAGCATGTGAATCTATCAATCAAGCCATCAAGCGAATAAAACGTGTCTGGGGATATGAAAACCAACACAGCGAAATTCAAGTTGCCGATTGCTTGATATTCCCTCAGGGACTGTTAACCGACTCCGATCTTTGGTTAAAGCAAGTTAAAAAATGGGCGACTAAGGCGATTGGTGAAAAAGAATTGTTAGATCAATCCTTAGTGAATGGTGTGTGGCGAGTTGTTCTGCATCACGCACGTTTGTCTTTGATGTTAGGGGATCATTGGTATTCATCTCAGCCTGCAGCTCACTTATGCAACAGTAACTTAACAATTTATGCGAATACCGACAGTAAAAGCAAGCAGCTGAAACAAAAATTGGACGAACATTTGTGCGGAGTAGCGAAACAAGCTTTGCATACCGCGCACTACTTACCGGCTTTCGAACGCGATTTGCCGTTTGCGCGGGCAACAAAAAATCTAAAACAAAAAAGCCCAAAGGAATTCAACTGGCAAGACAAAATAGTAACGCAGATAGCGCACTGGCGTGCGGCTGAGTTAAGCAATAAACAGGATGACCATTTCGGGTTTTTTACCGTGAATATGGCAAGTACAGGCTGTGGAAAAACCTTTGCAAATGCAAAAATTATGCGTGCGCTATCACCTGATGCAGACGAACTACGTTACGTATTGGCACTAGGACTGCGCACCTTAACCTTGCAAACTGGGGACGAATATCGCGAACGGATAGGTCTCGATGAGACAGATTTAGCGGTATTAATCGGTTCGAGAGCAGTAATGGATTTGCACAAAGCAAATCACGGGAGATTGGAAGAAAAAATCACCGCCGAAGAATTCGGCTCGGAATCTGCCGAGAATTTGTTAGATGGCGAGATAAGTTATGACTGCGACGTTCCAGAAGAAGGCCTGGCGACAGTATTAACCACAAAGAAAGATCGTCAATTTTTGTATGCGCCTGTACTCGCTTGCACTATTGATCACATGATGGCGGCAACCGAAACTACGCGCGGAGGGAAATATATTTTGCCGTGTTTGCGTTTGATGTCGTCTGATTTAGTCATCGATGAAATTGATGATTTCGATGGCTGTGACCTCATCGCGATTGCTCGCTTAGTACACCTCGCTGGTATGCTAGGGCGTAAGGTGATGATTTCATCCGCTACTATTCCGCCGGATTTGGCTCAGGGGTATTTTCATGCATATCAACAGGGGTGGCGCTTATTCTCTAGTAGCCGCGAAACGCCTGCGAAATTAGGCTGCGCTTGGGTTGATGAATTTGGTGCGCGAGTGGACACTGTCGCCACAGCCGCACCTGAGCAAGGTGCCGCCAGCTTCTATGCTTTTCATCAGGAATTCATTCTGAAGCGAGTAAAAAATCTGTCACAACAAATTGTCAAACGTAAAGCACACATTACGCCAATTATGCTCTGCACGGAAGCAGAAATGCAGAGTTCGCAAGACGTGTTTTTTCAGACTGTGCAGGATGAAATTATTCACAAGCACAGACAACATCATCAACTTGATCCGAATACACTAAAAAAAGTATCGTTTGGTGTTGTACGTGTCGCAAATATTCCACCTTGCGTCGCGCTGACTGAATTTTTGATGAATGCGCATTGGCCCGTTGATATTGAGGTCAGAGTCATGGCCTACCATAGTCAGCAAGTATTATTGATGCGTAGCATACAAGAAAAGCATCTGGATGAAGTGTTGAAGCGGCATATACCGTTAAAAGTTTTTGAACATTCCCTTATCAAACAACAGCTTTTTAAAGCGACGACGAAAAACGTCATATATATTTTGGTTGCTACGCCGGTTGAAGAAGTTGGCCGCGACCATGATTTTGACTGGGCGGTGGTGGAGCCATCTTCATTTCGCTCCATCATACAGTTAGCGGGACGAGTATTACGCCATCGTAAAATAGAGCCGACTGAGCCCAATATCGCCCTGCTGCAGTACAACCTCAAAGGTTTTAAACAGAGCGGCACAAAAGTCAAACAAGCTAAGGCAGTGTTTTGTCGTCCTGGCTACGAGAGTGATTCTTTGATTTTGTATAGTCACAGGCTCAATGATCTGATCGATGAGCAATCAATAGCGGAACGTATTAACGCTGTCCCGCGCATTTCACGGCCAACTGATTTGGATGCCCATCATCGTTTGGCCGACTTAGAGCATCAGGCCATCGCCAACGCGCTGACACAATTTAAGGCAAAAGGCCCAGAATCGCTTGAAGGCTGGCTTAGCCAATCATGGTGGCTAACTGCATTGCCGCAGCGATTCAATCGCTTTCGAGCCAGCCGCCCAAGCAAAATTTTATATTTAATGCCAGAAGACGGAAGTGATCCGGCATGCAAATTCATCTTCATGGAAAAAGATCAAAAGGGAAAACTGGCAAAGGTTGAGGAAATGCAGCGTATTAGTCATAACGCACATACGGTGGCTGAAGACAGAGTGTGGTTAATGCGTGATTATCGAAATATTTTACAACATACGGCAGATATATTTGGTATCAGCGTAGAAAGTGCTGCTTCGCGATTTGGTGAAATTTCTGTGCCAGTAAACGAAGATGGGAGTCAGAAATTTACTTATTCGGCGCAATTCGGTTTGACAGAAATTAAATAGGAGAACGTATTTTGGACATCGCAATCGTGGATTTTTTTAGTGACAGAAAAGCCAAAAGCCTTAAGAAAAATAGTAGTGCAGGTATGAGTGAACTTGAAATTTTAGATGTACATGCAAAGACGGAAAGTGAATTTCATTTACATAATTGGTTGCCAGATGCGGCAAGAAGGGCAGGGCAAATTTCTTTATCTTCTCATCCATGCACGTTTAGTCACCCTAGTGGGCGAAAAAATAAAAACGGCAAAACGTCCACAATCATCGCTGACGCCATAGCTAGGCCGGATGGATTGGTGAGGAGTGGTAACGTGCATGCCGAGCTAGATGCGTTAGGTAATGCCGCTGCATTGGATGTATATAAATTTCTGACACTTACATTATCAGATGGGCGGCAGCTCATTTCTCATATTGAGCAAAACACTGATCAAGCAAAATCATTGTTGGCAGTGCCGACTGCGAACTATGAAGCATTGCGAACTGGTTTTTTGGCGATGAAAGAACGTGAAACCGTTTCCGTTACTAGCTCAAAGATAAAGCAGGTCTATTTCCCTGTTGTTTCGAATTATCATCAACTGTCAATTTTGACTCCTTCCGGTCTGATGTATGAACTACGCAAGCGCATTGACGAAATACGTTTTGGCGATACGACCAAGCTGGCAAAAGATCTAAGAAAAAAAAATGAACTGAGCGTTACTGGATTTAACGATATTCATAATTTGGGAATGATTGGCTATGGTGGAACAAAACCACAAAATATCAGCGTCCTGAATAATCAATATGCAGGTAAAGCCTATTTACTGCCAAGCCTCCCTCCGGTTCTGCAAGCCGAGTCTGTGCGTTTGCCAACAAACGACTTTTTCACTAACTGTTTATGGCCGAATCAATTCAAAGTAAATCTTGAATTGCTGCATAAATGGTTGATAGACAGTCGCAACAATATCCAAGTACGTACACGCCGTGACGAGCTTTTTTTAGATTTATTTAACGACATCGTAGAAAAGATATGGCAAATACGCGGTACTGAAGCGGGCTGGTCATTAAAAGAACGCTTTGATTCTCTGCCGAAATTGCAAAAAATTATGCTCGACCAGTACTGGATTATCGAGCGTACCGAGAATGAGCAGTACGTCGACAACTTTCTAAAAGACATAGCACGGTGGATGATTCTAGCCTACAAAAAAGTACTAGGTAAGCAAGCCTTGGCATTGAACGATGATGAACTGAGCCATGTGCTTCAATTGATTTGTGAGCAAAAGGAGGCATTGTTATGAGTATTAAACGCATTTTATTGTTGCCGCATGGACGCATTCAAAATGCCAATGCTTTGTCCAGCCCGTACACCATCGGTTTTCCTGCCATGACTGCGTGGTTAGGTGCGGTCCATGCCTTGCAGAGAAAATTGGTTTCGGCAGGATTTTCTGATCTGGTTTTCAAACGCGTTGGTGTAGTTTGTCACAGCATTGATCTGCAAATCTATAAAGGACGCGGTGACTATATTTATTCCATTATTGGTACAGCAAATCCACTCGACAAAGATGGTAATCGCTCCGCATTCATTGAAGAAGCACGCTGTCATTTAGACGTGTCTTTGCTCATTGAGGTGGAAGGGATAGATAAAGATGATGAAGATGCCATGATGCCTTTATTGATGAATATTTTATGCGGAAAAATGAAAATTGCCGGTGGCGACGTGATGTCGTTTTCTCAGGCTGAATTCATTAAAGTTGATCAAACGAGTTTGCAAGAATTCAGAAAATTAACAAGAAAAATGATGCCTGGTTATGCCTTGGTCGAACGTCGAGAATTAATGGTCGAGGCTATGCAACAAGGGCAAGATGCCTTAGATGCATTGCTCGATTATTTATCCGTTAAACACCGTAGTGAAACGGATAGCGAAGGAAATATCACGTGGACGAGCAAACGAAAAACGTCGGGCTGGTTAGTGCCAATCGCTACTGGATTTCATGGCATCGGCCCCCTTTCAGCACCTGGGGAAACGCTGAATCAACGCGATCCCGAATTCTCCCATCAATTTGCCGAAGCTGTTGTCACTCTCGGTGAATTCGTTATGCCGTATCGACTTAATTCGTTGGATGATTTGATGTGGTACGAGCATTACGACGAATCTAATAATCTGTATCTGTGTCAGCAAAAATCAGCTACTACCAGCACTATTTCCGTTTAACCCAAGGAGCATTAATATGGCAACAGCATCAAGAAAAATCGGCAAAGTATCTGTATTAGCATTTGAAAAAAAATTAGTGCCGTCGGACGGCTACATGCATGGCACGACTTGGGATAAACGTAGTGGTCACGCAACGCCATTGGCACTGATAGAAAAATCAGTACGCGGTACGATATCTAACAGATTAAGTAAGGCATTGCAGGATGATCCGGCGAAACTCGACGCGAAAGTAGAAAGTCCTAATTTGCAAACAGTTGACGTCTGCGCGCTAGGTCAAGACCAAGATACGCTGAAGTTGAGCTTTACGCTGAAAATATTGAGCGGTGTAGAGCATCCGTCCGCCTGTAATAATGCAGAGTTTAAGCAAAGTTACACGAAGGTCGCCAGAGCCTATGCTGAAAAATACAATTTTACTGAATTGGCAACGCGCTATGCGAGCAATATCGCGAACGCCCGGTTCTTATGGCGTAATCGTGTCGGTGCCGAAAATCTTGAAGTCAGTGTTAAGGTGCTCAGCGGGGGGAGCAATTTAACTTGGATATTTAATGCAGCAAAAATACCACTGCGTAGTTTCGAGGCAAACGACCTGAACATTCGAGAATTAGCAAAGCATATTTCTCACGCCTTAACCGGACAAGCTGAATTCTTAACACTGGAAATTACTGCCTATGCACAGGTGGGTAAATCGCAGGAAGTGTACCCGAGTGAAGAATTGGTGTTGGATAAAGGGAATAGTAAATCTAAAAAAAGTAAAATTCTTTATGCTGTTAATGGCAACGCTGCGATGCACTCACAAAAAATTGGCAATGCGCTACGTACTATCGACACCTGGTATCCAAAATATGAAGAGTTTGAAACTGGTCCGATCGCGATTGAAGCCTACGGTGCGGTGACTAATTTAGGGGTCGCTTATAGAAAACCTAGCGATAAGGCAGATTTTTACACTTTGTTCGATAAATACGCGCGTGGTGATGCGTTGGCAAACGAAGCCGAGGAACACTATGTGATGGCGGTGTTGGTGCGTGGTGGGGTTTTCGGTGAAAGTGATAAGGAATAGTCATGAAGTTCTACATTGATATCACTTTATTGCCAGATGTTGAGGTTGGCTTACACTTTCTCTGGCAAAGATTGTATCAACAAATACATCTTGCCTTGGTGGACGTGCAAGGTGCAACTGGTACAGCGCCGCTGGCAGTGTCGTTTCCTGAGTACGATGTAGAGATGCATCAGTTAGGTAAAAAATTAAGACTGCTGGCTGATGATGAAAAATATTTGGATAAGTTGGATATTCAAAAATGGCTCGCTCGACTCACTGATTATCTGCACGTGACCAAGGTGCGTGAAGTGCCTGGAAATATCACGACGTTTGCGCGTTTTAAGCGCTTGCAAGCAAAGTCTAACGTGGAGCGACTGGCCAGACGGAAGGCTCGTCGTGAAGGGATTAGTGAAACGGAGGCGCTTAACAAGCTGGCTGGTTTCAAAGAAGAGAAACTGCGTGCGCCGTTTATTAATCTTCAAAGCCTAAGTAGCGGGAGAAATTTCCGTTTGTTTGTTGCCAAAGAAGAGGTAGGGCAGGCTGTGGCTGGTGATTTTGGACTTTATGGTCTAAGTTCCATTGCGACAGTGCCTATGTTTTAAGTGTATTGCGTACTGCTGGAAAAATTGGTGGACTGTTTGAAACATTGATGATAGCCGTTCGTCATCACTTTTATTAGCTGCCAATTCCAGCAGTAAGTTAGCGCAAAAACTCGTCATGGAAGTTAAGCTTGTCAGTGCCGATTGAATACTGATACACCTCGCCACCGATTACTACCTGTACCTTACCAGTACAAAAATCTTTCTAAGCTACCTGTGCGGCAGTGAACGCGGCTGGGCTGTCTGAATACCCAAATAAATATTTCTAAGCTGCCTGTGCGGCAGTGAACACGTAATGGGATATGAAAAATGGGTAGAGACGTTTCTAAGCTGCCTGTGCGGCAGTGAACAAAAGCGCGGCAATAGTCAGACTTGCTTGTGTTTTCTAAGCTGCCTGTGCGGCAGTGAACTATCACAGAAATTGAGCGCGAAGACAAGGGCATTTCTAAGCTGCCTGTGCGGCAGTGAACGGGTGACGCATGAGCCAAGGAACCAAGAATAATTTCTAAGCTGCCTGTG
>NZ_JASJVS010000033.1:0-47105 GCF_035019605.1 Undibacterium sp. 5I2
AAAAGCACGCGGGAATGACGAGGTATACGGTGTTTCAGGTGTAAAAAAGCGTCCATCAGGCTTTTGCGACAGCCTCTTCAGGGCGGGGAGGATGTCAAGTACTTTACCCGTTTTGTAAGTAAAAAATGACGTCCGCCTTCGGGTACAGTTTGTATGTATCTGTACGGTTTTTTGAGGATCTGACAGGGGATTTTCGTTCTGGCGCTATCTGCTGAAAAAATGACACGCGTTTAAGCCTAGGGAAGTAGGTTTATTATAATTTTTCGCTTGATTTGTCGTATAATCCTATTTCGATAGGTTTTTAATATAAAATCCTTTAATTTGCGAGTAAAAGACTACTCAATTAGGTTTTATGAAAAAAGTCACGAAAACCGTTTCCCCTTACAGCTCGCACATCGCTGACGTGGAGACGCTTGGCCACTTCATTCGCGCACAGCGCACCGCCGAAGGTCTTACCATTGAACAGGCGGCGTTGAGCATCGGTATTGCGAAACAGACACTCGCCGATCTGGAAAAAGGCAAGTCCACGGTCGGCATTGGGATTGTGTTGCGCATCGTTTCCGACTTGGGCTTGAACCTGTTCGTCGCGGACAAGCAGGACTCGAAAGCAGTGACGGACTTCATCCGGCTGCGTCCCTACGACACCGGCAGGATCAAATAATGCGTCTTGAGGTCTACTGCCAAAACGAGAGGGTCGCAACGCTACGGACGGAGAAATGGCCGTTACGCCTATCGAGCCCGAGCAGAAATTCCGCTACTTGTCGCCAGATGAGTTGTCGGAGCGCATTCGTGCTCGGCCGGCAATGCCATTTTCCGTCTGGGATGGGAAGGTCCGCCTGTCCATCGCCGGCTTCCAGGACAAGATCGCCGTCCTGAAGACCGATGAAGGATGGCACCTGGTCGAAGGACACGGCTTGGCCTCGACCGTCATTCTCAAGCCGGAGCCGATAAACTCTCGCCTCGCCGGACTGACCACAAACGAATTTTTTTGCATGCGGCTTGCGTTTCACGTTCGCTTGCCCGTGGCGGATGTGCGCCTGGTGCATGTGCCGGAGCCGGTCTTAGAAATTACCCGATTCGATCGGGAAGCAAGCGCCGATGGCATCCTGCGGCGCCATGTGATCGACGGTTGCCAGGCCTTGGGTATGTCGGTCGGAATGAAATACGAGCGGCCTTACGGTGAGACGAAGGATGTAAGGCACATCAGGGACGGTGCCTCTCTGCCACGTCTATTCGGGCTTTTAGACATAAGCAACCGGCCGGCGGCCCAGCGTCTGGCCTTGCTGCGCTGGGTGCTGTTCCAGATTCTGGTCGGTAATACAGACGCGCATGCCAAGAATCTGTCGTTTTTTGTCAGTGCGATCGGGACATACCTTACGCCCACGTACGACGTGGTCTGCACACTCGCCTACGCCGGCTCGATAGAGGACAACTTTGCAATGGCGATCGGCGACGCTTTCACGGAGGGAGAATTGAGCGCGTATGAATGGGCTCAATTCGCGGCAAATTGTCGCTTGTCGCCGCGCCTTGTTTCAATCGAAATGCTGAATCTGGTGCATCGGATCCGCGAGCGTTTGCCGGCGGTTCGCGCCGAGGTGGCTGCCGCTGGCGGGCTGGCCTCTGTCGTACAGAGCGTCGTCGATGTGATCAACCGCATGTGCTTGAGGCACGAGCAGCTTGCGCGCTTAATCGTCGAGGTCGATACGGACCAGTTTTCTGACCAGATACGCGACAAGCTTGTTCCAAGCGATCGCTTGCGCAGCAAGCTCTAGGGAAGCGCGGATTTAATCGCAGTGGCTTAGTCTCATCATTTCCGCCTGCGCGTACCTGACTACTCTTCGCCTCGTCATTTCTGCGCTGGCAGAAATCCAGTGGCACGCCAGTGCCTTCAGAGGCTGTCGCAAAAGCCTGATGGACGCTTTTTATATCTGAAACACCGCATACCTCGTCATTCCCGTATGCCACAGCCTCGTCATTTCCGTATGCCACAGCTTCGTCATTCCCGTATGCCACAGCCTCGTCATTCCCGTATGCCACAGCCTCGTCATTCCCGCATGCTTTTGGCGGGAACCCAGTGTCGTTTTTGCACTGAAAATGCCACAATTTCTGGCGTTTTCAGTTAACCACGAACGCCGCTGGATTCCTGCTAAAAGCGCGCAGGAACGACGTGGCCACCAGTCGGGGTAGTGATACCGACTGAAAACCCTTTTGCGACAGCCTCTTTAGGGCGGGGAGGATGTCAATGGCATCGACAAGGCTGTGATTTTTGACCATATTGATATTGACGAACCACTGGCTCAGGCATTCGACAGCATCATGCTGTTTTTGAAAAAGCATGCACTGCGTGGTGCGGATTTTTCAGAGTCGCGGCGCAAAGATGTTTGGAGTATCCCCTTGGGAATACTGCGTGAAGCTGTGATCAATGCATTAGTCCATGCCGATTATTCGCAACGTGGCGCACCTGTTCGTATTGCGTTTTTTGATGATCGGATTGAGATTGAAAATCCTGGTATTTTATTGCCTGGCATGACTATTGATGACATGAAGCAGGGCATCTCAAAAATCCGTAATCCGGTGATTGTGCGTGTGTTTCGTGAGCTCAATCTGCTTGAACAATGGGGTAGTGGCGTGAAACGGATCGTGAAGGAGGCTGAAGAACAAGGCTTGCCGGAAGTTCAAATTTCAGAAATTGGTATGCGGCTACGGCTGGTCATTCGATTTGCCGCCTTGTTGACTACGCAAGTGCGTGTTTCTGCTAAAGGCGTTGCGGCGACATTGAGTGCGCCATCAGAGGCCCAGTCAGAGGCCCAGTCAGAGGCCCAGTCAGAATCGATATTACATTTACTTTCCGATGCCTCGCTGGCATCCGCTGAGCTGATTAATTTGCTGCAGCTTAGTTCGAAAACCGGGGCATTCAAGCGCAGTATTCAGACTCTGTTGGAGCAAGGGCTGATTAGCTACACGCTGCCAGATAAACCCAGTAGTCGTTTGCAAAAATATTGCATCACCATGAAAGGTAGGCAACTATTAGCTGGTGCGCATTAAGTGTCTTGCGCTGTCAGCGTGCAACGCGCCGCGCTCAGGTCGTGGCCCACATGCGCAGTAAATTGTGATATTGCGCCGTCAAGCTCAGCACTTCGGCGCAGTCACCGAGGCGTTCGCGCAGTGTGCAGATGTTGTTATCCATTTGGAATAACATGCCGCGTTTGGCATCGTCGGCGATCATACTCTGGGTCCAGAAAAACGCGCACAGACGGGTACCGCGCGTGACCGGCATCACTTGATGCAGGCTGGTCGATGGATAGACAATCAAATCACCGGCCGATAATTTGACTTCATGCGTGCCATAGGTATCGAGCACCATCAGTTCGCCACCGTCATACTCCTCCGGCTCGCTGAGAAACAAGGTGCTCGACACATCGGTACGTAATTGCTGCGTGCTGCCCGGTATGGCACGGATGGCACCGTCAACATGTAAGCCGTAGTGTTCGCCGCCGGCATAGGAATTGAACAGTGGCGGCACGATGTGCAGCGGCAGAGCGGCGGAAAAAAACAAGGGATGGCGGCGTACCGCTGCCAGAACGATGGCACTGAGTTCGCGCGCCGTTGCTCCGTGCTCCGCTAACTGGCGGTTGGCTTTGACGCGTGCGCCTTGGGCGCCGACGGTTTGGCTGCCATCGACCCAGGTGCACGCGCTCAGGCGTTCGCGCAGGGCGCTGACTTCGCTGTGGCTCATGACAGCCGGAATGTGTAACATCATGCTGGTAACTCCTGTCGATTTGAGGTGCCCGGCCGATGCAAGGGCATAGCGTGACGGCCGGGCAGCGCTGTGCTTAAAATTTGATATTCAAGGCCAGCGTGGCTGAGCGCGGTGTGCCTGGGGCATAGCGATAACCGCTCTTGTTTATCGAGGCCACATAGCGCCGATCGCTGAGGTTGTAGACATTGAGCTGCAGGGCTACATTTTTATTGATGGCATAGTTGAGCATGCTGTCGAACACCCAGTATGGATCGGTGCTGACCGGTGTGCCGAGCGCACCGTCTTTGCCGCGCAAGAGCGCATCGACGAAGCGCGCACCGCCACCGAGTTTCAAACCCATTGGTAATTCGTAAGAGGTCCAGACGGTGAAGGTCTGTTTCGGGGCATAAGCGAGATTGGTTTCGCCATTGGCGGTTACGCTGGGTCCGCTGGCGACCGAGGTGTTCATGCGTGCATAGCCGGCGCTGACCAGCCAGTTGCGCCGAATCTCACCGCTCATACCGAGTTCCAGCCCTTGTACCCGTTTGGCACCGGTCTGGTAATACAATAAATCGACCAAATTTTGCACGATGTCGTTGGAGATGTCGGTGCGATACACGGCGGCGGTGAACGACAGTTTTTTCTCCAGTAAATCCCATTTGCCACCGATTTCGTAATTCTTCGCCACCTGCGGATCGAATTTAGGATTGCCGGCATTATCCGCCGCCAGGCTGAGGGCGAAATTTGCTCCGCCCGGTGCTTGTTTCGAGGTCGACATCGACGCATACACGCTGCTGTCGGTGGTCGGTTTGTAGAGTGCGCCGAGTTTCCAGTTGAGCAGATTGCCGGCGGTATTCAAGTTTAAGGGCACCAGCGTATTGATTGGCAGAGTAGGATTAGTTTTGGCAGTCGATAAGCTGGCGCTGGAATAATCGGTGTCGTAGCGGTCGATGCGCAGGCCGCCGTTGACTTGCCAGCGCGGGGAAAACTCTATGGTGTCAAACAAGTAAGCGCTGACGGTGCTGGTACTGCCGCGTGTGAACACGCCATTGCGTTGCAAATTGAGGCCGCTGACCGGGTCGGCTGGATTCGGATGGTACAAATTGGCGGCGGCGACGCTGCCCAAGCCATCGTAACCCCACGTGTTTTGCTTTTCCTGGGTCAATTCCAGACCGCCCAGCAGCGTCTGCTTGAAGCCGCCCCAATTGAGTTCGGCGCTCAGATTGCTTTGGTTAGTGAAAATCTCGTTTTGTTGATCTTTCTGTGTGCGTATGCTGCGTGCCAAGGTCCAGCCGCTGGTATCGCTCGGCACGGGGGTGAGTGCATTTGCGCTCGAGCCCATGAAAGCGGTGAGCAGATAATTTTGTGCGGTCTTACCGTAGCGCGTGGTGTTGATCAATCGGACGGTGGGACTGAAATCATGCTCGATGCGCGCAGTGAACATATCGGCACGGACCTGATCGTGATCGCTGTTGACGCCATAAAAATTGTTGCTATCGACTGCCGCCGCTTGACTCAGGACGGGGCGGGTCGGATCGGGGCTGGTGTAGCCGGGTAAGCCTATGGTGGGAACGCCGCCATCAGGAATATTGTTTTGCTCGACATGCAGGTAGCTGAGTATGACGCGGGTCGGGCTAGCCAGACCAAAGCTGAGCGTCGGTGCGACTGCCCAGCGCTGGTTGCGCACCACGTCGCGCCCCGCTACGCCGCTGTCTTGATCGAGCAGATTGAGCCGCAAAGCCGTACCGCTGGCTTCATCGAGGATGCGGTTGATATCGGCGCTGATGCGCTTTTGCTTAGCACTGCCAACTGACATGCTGATAGCGCCGGCATTATCGAGCTGGGCTTGCTTACTGTTTAAGTTGATCGAGCCAGTTGGCGCACTGCGGCCGCTGTCGGTGCCGGCGCTGCCTTTGAGAATATCGATTTGTTCGATGTTGAACAGGTCGCGAGAAATCGAACCGATGTCGCGCACGCCATCGACGAAGATACTGCCCGAGGTATCGAAACCGCGCATATAAATGGCGTCGCCGGTGCTGGTGCTGCCGTTTTCACCGAGGAAAAAAGCGCCGACACCTGGGGTATTTCTCAGCGCATCGGTGAGCGTGTGGGCCGCTTGCTGCTCGATCAGTTCGCGTTTGATGACGCTAATGGTTTGCGGGGTGTCGAGCAAGGGCTGACTGTATTTGGCGGAAGCGGCGCGCTCTGCTTTGAAGTCATTTTCGGTGCTGGCTTTGACGTTGACTTCCGGTAAGTCGGCGGCCTGTGCCGCAGTCAGCGGCAGCAGCAGGGCGGCGAAGGTGGCAGAGAGCGTGTGGGGTAAGCGTTTGGCGCGAGAGGCGTGATGAGGACGACTGATAATAGGCATTTCGGGATTCCAAAAGGATAGAGAAAACACATACCGTTTGGCTTTTCCGGGGAATGGCTGGTAGCAAGCAAGGAAGCTTGAGACAGTGATTGTAACGAAACTTTTCTTATTTGTAAATACGAACGATTATCAATTGCAATTAAGGTACAGCGCTTCCTCAGGGAAGCGCTGCGTACTTCAGAGCGCCGGGTTGTGCAACTGGCGGTGGATTTGTTCTATCTCGGCCAAGACTTCCGGACTCAATACGGTTTCGAAGGCATTGATATTTTCTTCCAGTTGGGCCAGCGTGGTTGCGCCGATGATGGTGCTGGAAACGAACCAGCGTGAGTAGCACCAAGCCAGCGCCAGACGTGCCGGCGTCATGCCATGCGCGTGTGCCAGTGCGGCATAGCGGCGACTGGCTTCAAACACTTCGGCACGCAGGTAGCGCGGACTCCAGGTCGGTGGGAAGTGCGTCAAGCGGCCGGCAGCGACGGCATCGGCGGCGTATTTCCCACTCAATTGGCCGAAGGCGAGCGGACTGTAGGCCAACAAGCCGATGTTTTCGCGGTAGCAGCTTTCATCGAGCCCTTGTTCAAAGGCGCGGTTCACCATATTGTAAGCATTTTGAATCGATGCCGGTGCAGCGGCGTGCTGCAAGCTGGCTTGGCGGCTGAACTCGCCTATGCCCCAAGCGGTTTCATTGGAGACACCGTAGGCGCGGATCTTACCTTCTTTAATCAGGGCATCAAGCGTGGCGACGGTATCGGCGATGGCGCAATGCGCGCGTTCTTGCGTCGGGTCGAAGCGGGTTTGGCCGAAAATCGGCGCATTCCGGCTGGGCCAGTGTAATTGATAGAGATCGATGTAATCGGTTTGCAGGCGCTGCAGACTGGTGTCGAGTGCGGCGCGCAGATTGGCCGGGCTGAAATCATTGTTACCGTTACGTATCCAGCCCATGCCGCGCGAAGGGCCGGCGATTTTACTGGCTATCACCAACTGCTCACGGCGACCCGATTTTTTTAACCAAGTGCCGAGGTATTGTTCGGTGCGGCCTTGCGTTTCGGCGCGCGGCATGACCGGATACATTTCGGCGGTATCGATGAAGTTGATGCCACGTTCGACTGCATAATCGAGTTGCTCATGTGCTTGGGCTTCGGTATTTTGTTCGCCGAAGGTCATGGTGCCGAGACAAATCGGGGTGACGTTGAGTGGACTGTTGCCGAGTTGTTTGCTTTGCATGAGTAAAAATTCCGTGGGTGGCTGGATAGGCGCGCTGGCGCTGTGGAGTAAAAGTATAGCGCAATTAGCCGTTGCGGTTTTTGGCCGTCCCGCCTCATTGGTAATTCCCTCGAATTTGAGGAAATTACAATCAGGAATAGTGATGCAAGTAGCTTTTCTGTACCGTTACATCTGCCGATTACACGCCTGGCCGCAAGGCCGCCGCACATTCCTTGACCAAGGCCGGGCCTTGATAAATTAAGCCTGAGTAGAGCTGCACCAATTCCGCTCCGGCGGCGATTTTGCTCGCCGCGTCGGCACCGGAAAAAATACCGCCGACGCCGATGATGGGCACTGCCGTGCCGAGTTCGGCTTTGAGTGCACGGATCACGTGGTTTGACAATTCAAACACCGGTTTGCCGGATAAGCCACCGGCTTCGTCGGCATGCGCGAGGCCCTGCACGGCGTCGCGGGTGATGGTGGTGTTGGTGGCGATGACGCCGTCGATACGGTGGCGCAGCAAGGCGGCAGCGATCGTTTTGATTTGCTCGGCGTCGATATCGGGGGCGATTTTCAAGGCCAGCGGCACGTAGCGGCGGTGTTGGTCGGCCAGACGTTGTTGGGCATCTTTGAGTTGGCCGAGTAAGGCGTCGAGTTCATCGCCGCCTTGCAGTTGACGCAGGTTTTTGGTATTCGGTGAAGAAATATTTACCGCTACATAACTGGCATACGGGTAGACCTTGGCCAGACAATGCAGATAATCATCGGCGGCATTTTCTATCGGTGTCGCGGCATTTTTACCGATGTTCAGACCGAGTACGCCTTGGCCTTCTTGATAGAAACGCGAAGCCTGAACATTCTTGACGAAGGCATCGACGCCGCCGTTATTGAAGCCCATGCGATTGATGATTGCACCGGCTTGCGGCAGACGGAACATGCGCGGCAGCGGGTTGCCAGCTTGGGCGCGCGGTGTGACGGTACCGATTTCTATCGAGCCGAAACCGAGTGCGGCCAGCCCGTCGATGTAGGCACCATCTTTGTCCAGACCAGCGGCCAAACCAACCGGGTTGGGGAAGCGAATACCCATCACGGTGCGTGGATCACAGTCGGGTTTGTTCAAGAAACGCGTCAGGCCGAGTTTGCTGGCCGTTTGTAAGGCCGGCAGGGTCAGATGGTGGGCGCGCTCGGCATCGAGCGAAAATAAAATGGAGCGGGCGAACGAATACAATAATTTTTCTGACATGGTAGTAAGCGAAGGTGAAATAAGTTGCTGAGAATTATAGGGATTGCCAATGGCCGTGCATTAATGCATCGAGCGGTTTGAAATTGGTCTTGTAAGACATTTTCGGGCTGGCGGCAATCCAGTAACCGAGATACACATGCGGTAACTGCAATTCGGCGGCTTGGCGAATTTGCCAGAGTACATTGTAGGTGCCGTAGGATGCTTCCGTTTCTTCCGGATCGAAAAACGTATACACGGAAGATAAGCCATCGCTGAGGATGTCGATGATGCTGACCATTTTCAATTGGTTTTCTGCATCGCGGAATTCTACCAAGCGCGTTTCTACCCGACTTTGCAGCAGAAACTGCGCATATTGATCGCGGCTGTCTTGGTCCATGCCGCCGCCGGCATGGCGATACTGTTGGTATTGCTGATACAGTTCATAGTGTTCATGGGTGTAGGCGAGCGCGATCACGCGGGCGCTGAGGTCGGCATGTTTTTTGTCGGCGCGCCGCTGACTGCGATTGGCATGAAATTCTGCCACGCGCACGCGCACTGGCGTGCAGGCGCGGCAATTGTCGCAGTGTGGCCGGTAGACGAAAATACCGCTGCGCCGAAAACCGCGGTGTACCAAATCAGAATACGCTTCTGAATTAATCAGATGGGCGGGCGTGGCAACTTGCGAGCGCGCTTGTAAGCCTGGCAAGTAGCTGCAAGGGTAGGGCGCAGTGGCATAAAATTGTATGCTTTCGCAAACTAATTCGTTGAGTTGTGTCACATTCGCTTCGTTTCTCTGTACCACGTGCGTGGTGCCTTATTTATAGCGGCAAGCTTGATAATGGCTGCCATTGAGTAATTTCCGGCTCGGTCGTGGCTGTTTCTATATGTAGCATAAATGCCTGACGGGATATTGCAGCCGCGCCCAAGGAGGCCAGATGTGCTGTCTCTTGCTGGCAGTCTAACAGTTTCACTCCCTGTGCGCGTAAGAAAAAAACCAACTGAGACAGTGCTAGTTTGGAGGCATTCGGCACGCGCGTAAACATCGATTCGCCATAAAACATGCGGCCGATGGCGACGCCGTAGGCGGCACCGACCAATTGGCCGTCCAACCATACCTCAGAAGAGTGGGCGTGACCGAGCGCATGCAAGCCGCAATAGCCGGCCACAATGTCTTCAGAAATCCAGGTGCCGGCACCCTCTTTGCGTGGTTGCGCGCAAGCGCGCATGACTTGTTCGAATGCCGAATCGAAGCGAAATTCCCAGCGCGGATCGCGCGCGGTTTTTTTCAGCAGTTTTTTTAAGCTCAATGAAACTTTGAACTCGTCGGTTTTTAATACCATGCGCGGATCGGTGGACCACCAGAGTATCGGCTGGCCTTCGGAAAACCATGGGAAAATACCGAGTTGGTACGCTTGCAATAAACGTTGTGGCGACAGATCGGCCCCTGCTGCCAGCAAGCCGGCCGCGCCGTCTTTTTCTGTCAGTGCCGTCGATACCGGCGGAAAGGCGCTGTGTGTTTCCAACCAAGGAATCAAGCTTAGCTCCGCATCGGTTTGAAAATATCATGTTCGTGCAGCGGCCAGTCTTGACCGGCGACGTGCTTGCTCAAATCTTCGAAAAAACAGCGCAAGGTGTGGCTGACGGTGGGGAAGGCGATGTCGTCCCACGGGATGTCGACATGCGAAAACAATTGTACTTCCAAGCTCTCGGTGCCGGCGGCGTAGTTGAGATCGAGCAAGGTCGCGCGGTAAAATAAATGCACCTGGTGTACATGCGGCACATTGACGATGGAGAATAATTCATGCATCTCAATATTGGCGCCGGCTTCTTCTATGGTTTCTCTTTGGGCCGCGGCCACAGTGGTTTCATTGTTTTCCATAAAACCGGCCGGTAAGGTCCAGTAACCGTAACGCGGCTCGATGGCGCGTTTGCAGAGCAGGATTTTCAGCTCGCCATCGCACTGCCAGACCGGGATGGAGCCGACCACCAGTTTCGGGTTCTGGTAATGAATGATGCCACAGGTGCTGCAGACATAGCGTTCACGGGTATCGTCGGCCGGAATTTTCAATTCGACGGGAGCGGCGCAATCAGAACAGAATTTCATAGGAGCGAGGGAGATAAAATTGAGCGATGTCTGCAGTGTAACATCAGCGGTGAGTACGGCGCAGATCAGAATATCGCGGTGGCGGCATTGCGCAATGCAATAAATCGGAGTATAGTTCACTTTATCAGACGCGGGGTGGAGCAGTCTGGCAGCTCGTCGGGCTCATAACCCGAAGGTCGTAGGTTCAAATCCTGCCCCCGCAACCAAATACGCAAAGCCGTTGATTTCTTGAAAAAGAATCAGCGGCTTTATCGTTTTTAGCGCGCGGTTCGCGCTCATATAACTATTTGTCGCACAAACAGTGAACCGTGTTATCCTGCATGGCGTGGTTGCAGAAGCAGGCAAGTCAGACTGAGTCGACTTGCAGCGCGGAGTTTGGCAGGGCAAGGGTGTTTGCCGATTACAATGCATGCGCGCTTGCTGAGAAATTTGCGTCAATTATCTTTGATGGCCTCGCTGTTCTGGACTACAATCTGGTATCTACTGATTAAATGGGTTGAGTGTGCAGCAATGCGCCTCGGGAAAACCTCTGATCTGCCCGCTGGACGGGCTTGCGGCCGAGATGGCTGACATAAATAAAATATAAATAAATTTAAATACATAGAAACGTGGGCTGTCACCGTATCCGGTTCAGTCTTTGTGTATGACATCCATTACAACCCGTGTAGTTAAAATTTCATGAATACTGCTGAGGCAAAACGAGTCCTCGAAACTGCTTTGTTATGCGCTCCGGAGCCGCTGAGCGTGAATGCCATGAGAAAATTATTTCAGGGTGACGACGAGCACGATGAGGCGGTGGGTGCTGACACGATCAAAAAAATGTTGGAAGATTTGCGGCTCGATTGGGCTGACAAGGGTATTGAATTGCTCGGTTTGTCGACCGGTTGGCGTTTTCAAAGCCGTCCTGAGATGCGGGTCTATATAGACAGGCTCAATCCGGAAAAGCCGCCGAAGTATTCGCGTGCGGCACTGGAAACCTTGGCAATCATTGCCTACAGGCAGCCGGTGACGCGTGGTGATATTGAAGAAATTCGCGGCGTGACAGTGGCTACGCAGATGGTTAAGACACTGGAAGACCGTGGTTGGATCGAGGTGATTGGTCAGCGCGATGTGCCTGGTCGACCTGCTTTGTTTGCTACCACGAAGCAGTTTCTCAGTGATTTGGGCTTGGCCTCGCTTGATCAGTTGCCGCCTTTGCAGCAGGTTAAACGGGATGAGCCGGCTGACATCATTCCTGAGTTTCAATTGTCGGGATTGAGCGATGAGTTGCTCAGTGTAGTAGTGGCAGTCGAGGTTGTGCCGTCATCGCCTGATGCGGCGAGTGCCGATGTTGCGCAAGCGACGTCCGCAGAGATAGATGAAAGTTTGAGTGATCAGGCTGCCGCCACGCCGGTGCCCGATAGTGAAGCGGGCGCTGATGGACAGCAGCCTTAAACAGTATGAACAGAATTGAAGAATGAATCCCATGAATCCTGAAGATGTAAAAGCCGATCACAATCGGGGCGACGTGGTCGCAGGTGCTGATGATAGCAAGCCAGCCAAGCGCGCAGTGCGCGGTCCGCGCAAGCCGCGTGCTGAGGGTGAAGCGGCGCAGCCGCGCGCTCCTCGCGCGCCTCGTGCGCCACGCGCCGAGGCTGTCGATGCCGCCGCTGCGAGTGATGAGCCGATTGTAGCGCGTGCGCCGCGTGCGCCACGTGCATCGCGTCCGGATGGTGAAGCGTCTGCTCCGCGTGCAGCGCGTACACCGCGTGCAGCGCGTCAGGATGGTGAGGCAGCCGCTCCGCGCACGGCGCGTGCGCCGCGCCAAGATGGTGAGTCGTCTGCGCCACGTGCGCCACGTGCACCACGCCAGGATGGAGAGTCGTCTGCTCCACGTGCGCCACGTGCACCGCGTGGGGATGGAGAATCGTCTGCTCCACGTGCGCCACGTGCGCCGCGTCAGGATGGGGAGTCGTTCGGTTCACGTGCGCCACGTGCACCACGTCAGGATGGGGAATCGACCGGTCCACGCGCGCCACGTCAAGATGGTGACCCCTATGGTTCGCGCACACCGCGCTCGCAAGCTGACTCCTCTGGGCAGCGCGCCGCGCGCTCCGATGGTACTTACGGTCCGCGCGGTGCGGCAGCAGCCGGTCGTGGTCCGGGTAAGCGTTTGCCACAAGCCGAGCGCCAAGTGCGGCGTGATACCAATCATCCGGATGAAGTATTTTCTTATGTGACCTCGGAAGCCTTTGATGCACTCGAAGGTGATGATGCACAGAAGGCGTCGCATGCCAAGCCGGTCAGACGCGATCTGACGGCCGATGATGATGCGCCGAAATTACACAAAGTGTTGGCCGAAGCCGGTCTTGGCTCGCGTCGTGATATGGAAGAGTTGATCGTTGCCGGTCGTGTGTCGGTCAATGGTGAGCCAGCTCATATCGGTCAGCGTATTTTGCCGACCGATCAGGTGCGTATCAATGGCAAGCCGATTATGCGTAAGGTCAGTAAAAAACCGCCACGCGTGTTGATCTATCATAAGCCGGCCGGTGAAATCGTCAGCACCAGTGATCCGGAAGGTCGTACTTCGGTATTCGACAGTTTGCCGAAGATGAAGGTCGGTAAATGGTTGGCGGTTGGTCGTCTCGATTACAACACCGAAGGCTTGTTGATGTTTACCACCTCGGGTGACTTGGCCAATCGGCTCATGCATCCACGTTACGGTATTGAGCGCGAATATGCGGTGCGCACACTCGGTGAGCTCGAAGAGGGTATGCGTCAGAGTTTGTTGGCTGGTGTGCAGCTCGATGATGGTCTGGCACAGTTCTCTAAAATTTCTGATGGCGGCGGCGAGGGTGTGAATAAGTGGTACCGCGTGGTTATCGGTGAAGGTCGAAATCGCGAAGTACGGCGCATGTTTGAAGCGGTCGGTTTGACGGTGTCGCGACTGATTCGTACGCGCTACGGTGCGATGACCTTGCCAGCGAATTTGCGGCGCGGTCGTTGGGATGAGTTGGAAGAAGATGCGGTTCGCAGCTTGTTGAAGATCAGCGGCTTGGAAAAAGTCGCCAGTGATCGTCCGGCACCGAAAGGGAAGTCGTTCGGTGATAAGCCTTACGGTAACAAGCCGGCCGGGCCGTATGCTCAGAAGCAGCCGAATTTCCCGATGTCGAGTGGTCGTGGTGAGTATGGCGTCGGTCGTGGTGCGAATACCACAGGTAATGCTAATGGCAATAAATTGAGCAGTAATCCTGGCAACGGTAACGGTAACGGCAATGGTAATGCGGCAAACAAGCGTCCGCGTCAGCCTGATCCTATGCAAACGGCGCTGGGCTTTCCTGATGCTGGGCAGCAACGACGTGGCCCGACTTCGCGTGGCAGTGGCCAAGCGATTGGTCAAGGAATTGCGGCGCGTCGACGTTCCCGCGGCGCTTGATTTTTGACTGTGGTTTGTGCTTGATTTGCCCTGTTTTTTGATTGCGACAGGGTAAATAATCGTTTATAATCTGGCAGTTATAAGATGATGCCTGATGAACTGATGATCAGAGCGCTGAAAAAACGATGGGCTTTGCCCATTTTTTTTTGCTTTTTCAGAGCGGGTGCGCTGTGATGGCAGGTTCTTGCAGGTTTGTATTGATCGGAGAATAGTTTGGCTTTGTTGGATTTGATAGAGAAAACCGTCAATGGTACGGGGTATGATCTGGTTGATTTTGAGCAGGCCGAACGCGGTTTGTTCCGAGTGTATATCGATCATTTGCCGACAGACGTGGAAAAAGGCAATATCGCCGTCGAAGACTGTGAAAAAGTCAGTCATCAGCTCTCGCATGTACTCACTGTTGAGAACGTCAATTACGAACGTCTCGAAGTGTCGTCGCCGGGGCTGGATCGTCCGTTGAAGAAGTTGGCTGATTATGTGCGCTTTGCCGGTCAGGAAGTGACGGTGAAATTGCGCATGCCTATGCCGGGTACGCCGAATCGCAAAACCTTTGCAGGCCTGTTGCACGAGCCTGAAGGTGAAAATCTGAAGCTGGAATTTGAAGTAAAAGATGGGTCGGCCATGCTGGAGTTTACGCTCGCCGATGTGGATAAGGCACATCTGGTGCCACAAGTGGATTTTAGGAGTCGCAAAGCATGAGTCGTGATTTGTTGTTATTGGTGGATGTGCTGGCGCGCGAAAAAAACGTCGATGAAGAAGTTGTTTTTGGTGCGCTTGAGCATGCTTTGGCGCAGGCAACAAAGAAGCGTTTTCCTGGTGAAGTCGATATTCGTGTGGAAATCGACCGCGAAACCGGTGAATTCCGCTCGTTCCGCCGCTGGCATGTAGTTCCTGATGAAGCGGGCTTGCAATTGCCCGACCAGGAAATTCTGCATTTCGAAGCGGTGGAAGATGATCCTGAAATTCAAATCGATGATTACATCGAAGAAGAAATTGAATCGGTCGATTTCGGCCGTCGTTTTGCCCAAGATACCAAACAAGTCGTACTGCAACGCATCCGTGATGCTGAACGCGAACAAATTTTGGCCGATTTCCTTGAGCGCGGCGACTCGCTGGTAACCGGTACCATCAAACGCATGGAGCGTGGTGATGCCGTGGTTGAGTCGGGTAAAATCGAAGCGCGTTTGCCGCGTGATCAGATGATCCCGAAAGAAAATCTGCGTGTTGGTGATCGCGTCCGTGCCTATATTTTGCGCATCGATCGTAATGCCCGTGGCCCGCAAGTCGTGCTCTCGCGTACCGCCCCTGAGTTCATCATGAAATTGTTTGAACTCGAAGTGCCGGAAATTGAACAAGGTTCTTTGATCGTCAAATCGGCCGCGCGCGATCCTGGTGTACGTGCCAAGATTGCCGTGTTTACGGCTGACAAGCGCATCGATCCTATCGGTACCTGTGTCGGTATGCGTGGTTCACGCGTGCAGGCCGTCACCGGTGAGCTTGGCGGTGAACGTGTCGATATCGTGTTGTGGTCGGAAGATCCGGCGCAATTCGTCATCGGTGCGCTGGCACCAGCCAATGTTTCATCGATCATGGTCGATGAAGAGAAACATGGCATGGATGTCGTGGTGGATGAAGAAAATCTCGCCATCGCCATCGGTCGTAGCGGCCAGAATGTCCGTTTGGCAGCCGAACTGACTGGTTGGCAGATCAATATCATGACCGCGGAAGAATCGGCCAGCAAAGCAGAGCAAGAAACTGCCGGGATTCGCGCCTTGTTCATGGAAAAACTCGATGTTGACCAAGAAGTGGCCGACATTCTGGTTGATGAAGGATTCTCTAGTCTGGAAGAAATCGCCTATGTGCCGATCAGCGAAATGCTGGAAATCGAAGCATTTGACGAAAGTACCGTGACTGAATTGCGTAACCGTGCACGCGATGCGCTTTTGACAGAAGCGATCGCTTCTGAAGAAGGTTTGGAAGGTATGGATGACGAGTTGATCAATCTCGAAGGGATGACACGCGTTACCGCAGGTAAGCTGGGCTTGGCCGGAATTAAAAACCTGGCAGCTTTTGCCGGTTTGGCCTACGACGAATTTGGCGCGATTTTGGCATTGTCTGCCGACCGTTCACGCCATTTAATTAAAGAAGCATTTGAAGATGTGACCGATGATGAGATGAAACTCATCGACGCTAAATATGATGATCAGGCCAAGGCTTTGTTAGCCAATGCCTGGAAACTCGTAGAAGCTAAGTAATGACGGGTTTCATATTCATAACGCGCACATAGAAAAAGAGGACTGAATGGCGAGTAACAACGTTGCCCAATTTGCCACCGAGCTGAACATGTCAGCAGATTTACTGCTTACGCAATTGCGTACGGCGGGTGTCGATAAAAATTCGACAGCGGATTTGTTGACCAAAGAAGATAAAGATCGACTGCTGGAACACCTGCGTCGTTCTCACGGTTCTGCGCTCGATAACGAAAAGAAAAAGATTACGGTCACTCGTAAAGAGACGACTGAGATCAAACAGGCGGATGCTACGGGCAAATCTCGCACCATTCAGGTCGAAGTGCGCAAAAAACGCACCTTTGTCAAACGCGATGAAGTTGTCGCCGATGATGCGGCAGCCCTGACACCGGTGGCCGAAGTCGAAGTGGCGCAGCTGAATGAAGAGGAAGCGCGGCATGAAGCCGAGCTGATCGCTCGTCAAGAAGTGGAATTGCGCGAAAAACAAGAGCACCTTGCAAAGTTGGAAGCAGAAAAAGAGGCCCAGGCCGCCGCCATGCGTGTGGCTGCCGAAGCCGAGGCCGCTAAGGTCGCTGCGGAGCGAGTCAAGGCAGAGCAAGCCGTAGCGGTCGCTGCGGCGGAAAAAACTGTAGAAGCGAAACCTTCTCAGTCAGATGAAGAGAAGAAACGTTTGGACGCAGAAGAAGCCAAGAAACAAGCTGGCCTGGTAGCGAAAGAAGCGGCAGATCGTGCCGCCGCCACAGAGAAAGCCAGAAAAGCGGTCGCCGACGAAGTCGCGCAGATCAAAGAAATGATGAATGCGGCGCGGCGCCCGGCGAAACCAGTGGTGGCAGCACCAGTGGTGGCCAAGCCTGCTGAAGGCACTTTGCATAAGCCGGCGGATAAAAAAGTCGGTGACAAGAAGCCTGTCGTGGCAGCTGCCAAAGATGATAAAAAACCTGCGGTCGGCGATAAAAAAGCGATCAAATCGGGGAATGTCTCATCGACTTGGCAAGATGATGCCAAGAAGCGTAGCGGTGGTTTGAAAACCCGCGGTGATACATCCGGTGGTCGCGATGGTTGGAAGGGCGGTCCTAAGGGCCGTCGTAACAATCACCATGATGATCGCGAATCGAATTTCCAAGTGCCGGTTGAAGCCATCGTGAAAGATGTCTATGTGCCTGAAACACTGAGCGTGGCTGAGCTGGCACATAAAATGTCGGTCAAGGCTTCGGAAGTGATCAAGCAATTGATGAAGCTCGGTCAGATGTGCACGATCAACCAGGTGCTGGACCAAGAAACGGCCATGATTTTGGTCGAAGAAATGGGTCACAAAGCATTTGCGGCAAAACTCGATGATCCGGAAGCGATGTTGGTCGATACCGAAGAACATGCGCAGTATGAGTCGTTCTCACGTGCGCCGGTCGTGACTGTCATGGGTCACGTCGATCATGGTAAAACTTCGCTGCTCGATTATATCCGTCGCGCTAAAGTGGCTTCCGGTGAAGCCGGTGGCATTACTCAGCATATCGGCGCGTATCACGTAGAAACACCGCGTGGCATGATTACTTTCCTTGATACCCCGGGTCATGAAGCCTTTACGGCGATGCGTGCTCGTGGTGCCAAAGCGACCGATATCGTTATTTTGGTCGTCGCAGCCGATGACGGCGTGATGCCGCAAACGAAAGAAGCGATTGCTCATGCCAAGGCAGCCGGCGTACCTTTGGTTGTGGCGATCAATAAGATCGACAAACCTGGTGCCAATGCTGATCGCGTGACGCAAGAGTTGATCGCCGAAGGCGTTGTGCCGGAAGCATACGGTGGTGAATCACCATTCGTTCAAGTGTCGGCAAAAACCGGTTTGGGCATCGATTCCCTGCTGGAAAACGTCTTGTTGCAAGCTGAAGTGCTGGAACTGAAAGCACCGATCGAAGCGCCGGCCAAAGGTCTGGTGATCGAATCGCGCCTGGATAAAGGTCGCGGTACGGTTGCGACTATCTTGGTACAGTCCGGTACTTTGAAACGTGGTGATGTGGTCTTGGCTGGTACAGCGTATGGTCGTGTTCGCGCCATGCTGGACGAAAACGGCGTGACGATTACGGCAGCGGGTCCATCGATTCCAGTCGAAATTCAAGGTTTGACAGAAGTGCCGTCAGCCGGTGAAGAAGTCATGGTCATGGCTGATGAACGCAAAGCGCGTGAAATCGCCTTGTTCCGTCAAGGTAAATTCCGCGACGTCAAATTGGCCAAGCAACAAGCGGCCAAGCTTGAAAACATGTTTGAAAACATGGGCGAAGGCGAAGTCAAGAATCTGCCTATCATCGTCAAGACCGATGTGCAGGGTTCGCAAGAAGCCTTGGTTCAATCGTTGCAGAAATTGTCGACCAGCGAAGTGCGCGTACAAGTTGTCCACGCAGCCGTTGGCGGTATTTCCGAAAACGACGTCAATTTGGCGGTTGCTTCGAAAGCGGTCATCATCGGCTTCAACACCCGTGCCGACGCATCGGCGCGCAAATTGGCCGAGTCGAACGGCGTCGACATTCGTTACTACAACATCATTTACGATGCGGTCGACGAAGTCAAAGCTGCCTTGTCTGGTATGCTGGCACCGGAAAAACGCGAACAGATCATCGGTATGGTCGAGATTCGTCAAGTATTCTTGGTCAGTAAAGTTGGCGCGATCGCCGGCTGTCTGGTTACCGACGGTATCGTCAAGCGTACTTCTTCCGTTCGCTTGTTACGCAACAATGTCGTTACCTGGACCGGCGAGCTTGATTCGCTCAAACGTTACAAAGATGATGCCAAAGACGTCAAGGCCGGTATGGAGTGTGGTCTTTCATTAAAAGGCTACAACGACATTCAAGTCGGCGATGCGCTGGAAATCTTTGAAGTACAGGAAATTGCACGTACTCTGTAATTCAAAACAACCCCGGCCAGTCCGGGGTTGTTATTTTGGGGGAGCAGAATTCTTGTGCGCACTAACCAGGTGCGCCGCGTGCGCCCCGACATACATCATGGCAAAACACAGTAAATATTATGGCAAAACACAGTAAAACCATCCCGGCACGCGGTTTGCGCGTCGCCGATCAGATCCAGAAAGATTTGGCGCAGATCATTTGGTCGGAATTAAAAGATCCGCGCGTCGGCATGATTACGCTGACCGAAGTGCAGCTCACGCCCGACTACGCGCATGCGAAAGTTTTTTTCACCACACTCGTCGATGATGCTGTGGCGATCAAGGCGACCAATGATGCCTTGAGTAAGGCTGCCGGTTTTTTACGCGCGCAACTCGGCTTGCAATTGCGTATACATACCTTGCCTCAATTGCATTTCATTCATGATATGTCGACCATGCGCGGTATCGCCATGTCGCGCTTGATCGATGAAGCCAATGCCAGTCGTTCGGCTGATGAGGTGGTCGTGCCGGCTGCTGTCGTTGACAGCAGCGACGAACTCGAGGACGCCGATGAAGGCGATCAAGGCGATGATGGCGACGCCAAGCATTGAGCCGATGGTGCGCCAAGCCGCAGTGAATACGTCGATCAAAAAAGCGCCACGCGTGCCGGTGCACGGGGTGTTGTTGCTCGACAAGCCGGTCGGTTTTTCCAGTAACGATGCGCTGATCAAGGCTAAACGCATGCTCAATGCCATGAAGGCTGGGCATACCGGGACGCTCGATCCGTTTGCGACTGGTTTGTTGCCGCTGTGTTTTGGTGAAGCGACTAAGTTTTCGCAAGATTTGCTGGAGGCTGACAAGACTTACACCACCGTCGTGCATCTGGGGCAAACCACCACCACTGGCGACACCGAGGGTGAAATTCTTGCTACGGCAGAGGTGGCGGTCACGCTGGAGCAAATCCATGCCGTGCTGGCGCAGTTCCGCGGACCGATCGCGCAGGTGCCGCCGATGTATTCGGCCTTGAAACGCGATGGCAAACCCTTGTATGAATACGCCCGAGCCGGTATTACACTCGAGCGCGCGGCACGCCATGTGGTGATTCATGAGTTGGCATTGCTTTCGTATCAAGCCCCGTTACTGAGCTTGAAGGTCAAATGCAGCAAGGGCACCTATGTGCGCGTGCTCGGCGAAGAGATCGGTGCTGCGCTTGGTTGCGGTGGCCACTTACAAGCTTTGCGCCGGATTGCGGTCGGCCATTTGGTATTGGAAAAATCGATCACGCTCGATTCTTTGGCGGAACTTGACATTGCGCAGCGCTTGGCTTTGCTCGACCCGGTCGATGCGCTGTTGTCGAGTTTTCCACCAGTGCAGTTGACTGATGAATTGGCCGTGCGTTTTTTACATGGACAAAGACTGGCGCTGGGAAAAGAGGCGCTGAATTTGCCGGCAGAGTTGGGACGGGTGCGCGTGTATCGCGCCTCTGATCAAGCTTTGCTCGGTTCTGCGCAGTTGCAGGAATACAGTATATTGGCACCGGAACGGCTGATCAAAACAGAGGGAAGCGCGCAGTAACGCCGCGCGTCGACTGAAAGGCAGGGGCGAGATGTTTCCGTCGCCCACGTAAAAATGTCATCGCAAGGTAGCAACTCCTTGAAATAATAGGTGTTTTCGGCTTTTGCGCTGCACCATGTTATAATCTTAGGTTATCCGATTTACCCCAAACGAACGCTATCATGTCCACTCAAAAACGCGCTATTCGCAACATCGCCATTATCGCCCACGTCGATCACGGCAAAACCACTCTGGTTGATCAATTATTGCGTCAATCCGGCACTTTCCGTGAAAACCAACAGGTTGATTCGCGCGTGATGGATTCGAATGATATTGAAAAAGAGCGTGGCATCACGATTCTTTCCAAAAACTGTGCAGTAGAATACAAAGGCACGCATATCAACATCGTTGATACCCCGGGCCATGCCGATTTCGGCGGTGAAGTAGAGCGCGTTTTGTCGATGGTTGACAGCGTGTTGTTGTTGGTCGATGCACAAGAAGGCCCGATGCCGCAAACCCGTTTCGTCACGCGTAAAGCGCTGGCCTTGGGTTTGAAGCCTATCGTCGTGGTCAATAAAGTCGATCGCGAAAACGCTGATCCGCAGAAAGCCGTTAACGCGACTTTCGAATTGTTCGACAAACTCGGTGCAACCGATGAACAACTCGATTTCCCTATCATTTACGCATCGGGCTTCAAAGGCTATGCCGGTTTGGTAGACACGGTTCGCGAAGGTAACATGGAACCCTTGTTCGATGCCATCCTTGAGCACGTTCCTGCGCGTGAAGATGACCCGGATGGTCCTTTGCAATTGCAAATCACTTCGCTCGAATACTCCTCGTATGTTGGTAAGATCGGCGTTGGCCGTATCCTGCGCGGTCGCGTCAAGGGCTTGCAAGATGTCGTTTGGATGAATGGTCCCGATGACAAACCGACTAAGGCCCGTATCAACCAAGTGTTGACATTTAAAGGCTTGGATCGCGTGTTGGCTGAAGAAGCTTTGGCTGGCGACATCGTGCTGATCAACGGTATCGAAGAAATCAGTATCGGCACCACTATCTGCGCACCGGACACACCGGAAGGTTTGCCGATGTTGAAGGTCGATGAGCCGACACTGACCATGAATTTCATGGTCAACAACTCGCCGTTGGCTGGTCGTGAAGGTAAGTTCGTTACTACCCGTCAGATCAAAGACCGTTTGGACCGCGAATTGAAAGCTAACATGGCTTTGCGCGTAGTGCAGGCTGAAGGCGATGATTCGACTTATGAAGTATCCGGTCGCGGCGAATTGCATCTGACTATTTTGATCGAAAACATGCGTCGTGAAGGTTACGAGCTGGCCGTTTCGCGTCCACGCGTGGTCTTCAAAATGGTGGACGGCGTGCGCCACGAGCCGTACGAAAACTTAACCGTTGATGTGGAAGAAGCGAATCAAGGCGGCGTGATGGAAGAACTCGGTCGTCGTCGCGGTGACTTGCAAAACATGGAATCCGACGGTAAAGGTCGCGTTCGTTTGGAATACCGTATCCCGGCCCGTGGCCTGATCGGTTTCCAAGGCGAATTCATGACTTTGACACGCGGTACAGGCTTGATGAGCCACGTGTTTGATGAATACGCTCCGGTTGATAATACCCGTGGTGAAATGGCCGGTCGTCGCAACGGTGTCTTGATCTCGCAAGATGATGGCGCAGCAGTAGCGTACGCTATCTGGAAATTGCAAGATCGCGGCCGTATGTTCGTCAGCCATAACGACCCAGTGTATGAAGGCATGATCATCGGTATTCACTCACGTGACAATGATTTGGTGGTCAACCCTATCAAGGGTAAGCAATTGACTAACGTGCGTTCCTCCGGTACCGATGAAGCGGTGCGTTTGGTCACACCGATTCAAATGTCGCTGGAATATGCAGTCGAATTCATCGACGACGACGAATTGGTCGAAGTGACACCGAAGAGTATCCGTTTGCGTAAGCGTTATTTGAAAGAACACGAACGTAAAAAAGCATCGCGCGATTAATATCCGACGACGCTGATGCTCACTGAGTAGCAATGCGGCGCTGATTTTAAACCCGTTTCGTTCTTTGTGAGCGTGACGGGTTTTTTTATTGGGAAAATCGGTAACAACTTAATGGATCGTCGTAAGCGAGCATGGAAAAGACTCTGGAAGGGGTTTGCATCCCCTCCCATCGGGTTGCTCCTTCGTCGCTCACCGGCCAAAAGAGGCTGTCGCAAAAGGGTAGTGAGTCGGTATCATTACCCTAACTGGTGGCCACGTCATTCCTGCGCGCTTTTGGCAGGAACCCAGCGGCGTTCGTGGTTAACTGAAAATGCCAGAAATTGTGGAATTTTCAGTGTAAAAAACGACACTAGGTTCCCGCCAAAAGCACGCGGGAATGACGAGGTATACGGTGTTTCAGGTGAAAAAAAAGCGTCCATCAGGCTTTTGCGACAGCGTCTGAAGGCCGGGGTTTCAAATCCTAGTCAGATTTTTGATGAAATTACAGATAAGGAGAGGCATGTCGTCAGTCAAACTCAATCACCGCAAAGCGGTCATGCTCATGATTTGCGCCGCCAGTTTATGGAGTATGGCCGGGGTCGTGACGCGCCATCTGGAGGGTGCGCGCGGCTATGAGGTGACGTTTTGGCGCAGCTTGTTTGCCGCGCTCTTCGTCGCTGCTGCCATGCTGCGGCAATATGGGCGCGGATTTTTTCCGCGCTTGCGCTTGCTGGGCAAGCCGGGTTTGATTTCCGGTTGTATGTGGGCCACCATGTACAGTTGCTTCATGATTGCGATGACCATGACGACCGTCGCCAATACTTCCATTATGGAAAGTCTGGCACCCTTGTTTACGGCGATACTGGCGTGGTTAGTGTTGCGCGAAAAAATTCCACTGCGTACCTGGGGCGCGATTGCTGCGGCCGGGGCTGGCATGGCGTGGATGTTTATCGGCAGCTTGGCGCAGCTCGATGCGCGTGGCATGCTCGGTATGTGCATCGCACTCGGGGTGCCGGTGGCGTCGGCGGTGAATATGATCGTACTCAAACGCAGTGGTCATGCGGTCGATTTGATACCGGCGGTACTGCTGGGTGGCGTGTTCTCGGCGTTGGCGATGTTGCCGTTGGCTTGGCCCTTACAAGCATCGCTGCACGATATCGGTTTGCTGGCCTTTTTGGGTTTCTTTCAACTCGGCTTTCCCTGCATGCTGATGGTGCGTGCGGCCGCTGGTTTGTCGGTGTCGGAAGTGGCTTTGCTGGCCTTGTTGGAAGTGTTGCTGGCACCGATATGGGCTTGGCTGGGGGCTGGCGAAGTGCCGGCGGCAGCGAGTATCGTCGGTGGCGCAGTGGTGTTGGCAGCCTTGGTGTTCAATGAGGTGACGGCCGGCGAAGCTTGATGTGGCTCAAAGCTTGTGTGGGTAAATTTGCGCAGAAAAGTGAGCGGACTTAAAATCGCGAACATTTTTCTTTATTGATCGCTCAGCCATGTTAATCGCCCCTGAACTTCTTTTACCCGCCGGCTCGCTGGAAAAAATGCATGCCGCATTTGATTTCGGTGCCGACGCTGTGTATGCCGGCCAGCCTCGCTATAGTCTGCGGGCACGGAATAATGAATTTTCTACTGCCGATATTCTGCAACAGGGTATCGATGGTGCGCATGCGCGCGGCAAGAAATTTTTCGTTGCCAGCAATATTTTTCCACACAACGCTAAGCTCAAAACCTATTTGCACGATATGGCACCGGTGGTCGCGATGAAACCTGATGCCTTGATTATGGCCGATCCCGGTCTGATCATGATGGTGCGTGAAAAATGGCCGGAAGTACCGGTACATTTGTCGGTGCAGGCCAATGCCGTCAATTGGGCCGATGTGAAATTCTGGAAAAACATGGGCTTGACGCGGGTGATCTTGTCACGCGAGCTCTCGCTCGATGAAGTGGAAGAAATTCGTCAGCAATGCCCCGATATGGAACTCGAAGTGTTTGTTCATGGTGCGCTGTGTATTGCGTATTCGGGGCGCTGCTTGTTGTCCGGTTATTTCAATCACCGCGATCCGAATCAGGGTACTTGTACCAATTCTTGTCGCTGGGATTACAAGGTCGAAAACGCTGATGAAAATGAAACCGGCGATTTGGCCCGCATTCCGGTCAAAACCATCGCGTTCAATTATGGCCAAGCGCTGGAACAAGCGAATCAATCGTTCTCAGCGATGGGCGACATGCCGCGCCATCCGTTGGCTGATCGTCCTTACCTGATCGAAGAAAGTACCAAGCCGGGGCAGCTCATGCCTATACTCGAAGATGAGCACGGTACCTACATTATGAATTCGAAGGATCTGCGCGCGGTCGAGCATGTCGAACGGCTGGCCAAGATCGGTGTCGATTCGCTCAAGGTGGAAGGGCGCACCAAATCGCTCTATTATGTGGCGCGCACGGCCCAGGTGTATCGCCGTGCGATCGATGATGCCGCCGCTGGTCGAGCATTCAATCCGCAGTTGCTCGGTGAACTCAACGGTCTGGCCAATCGCGGCTATACTGACGGCTTTTACCAGCGTCATCATACCCAAGATCATCAGAATTACATGGAAGGGGTGTCGCAGGCGCATCGCAGTCAATATGTTGGACAAGTTTTGCAGATTGTTGATGGCTGGGCCGAGGTGGAAGTGAAGAACCGTTTTGCCGTCGGTGACAGGATAGAAATTATTTCTCCGGCGGGGAATGAGATTGTTACCCTCGCTGAGATGCGCAACAGTGATCATCAAGCGCTGCAAATCATCGGTGGTGCTGGCCACAGGGTGCGCATTCCGCTGGCGGCCAAATACGACAAAGCGCTGCTGGCACGGATGCTGTAAGCAGCCTATGCCATCGAGCAGGGAGATGCGGTGTCTTGGATACAAATTGTCATGGCGTGGTATGGCACCCTCAGTCTGCTGTGTTATGGCAGCTATGCGCTGGATAAACGCGCCGCAATCGCTGGCCGCGCGCGCATACCGGAGCATACGCTGCTGTTTCTCAGCTTGCTCGGTGGCTGGCCTGGTGCCTTGTTGGCGCACCGATGGTTACGCCATAAATCGCGTAAAACCGCTTTTTTGTTGCGCTTTTCTTTTATGCTGACACTGCATGCTTTATTGTTGTTGGCGGTTGCGTATTTCTTGTTAGTTTTTTGAGCGTATCTTCCTTACAATGCTGAGATCGACTTTTTGAGGGGCTGGCATGAATTGGTATGGGGTTTTTGTGGCGGGCTTGCTGTTACTGGCAGGCTGTCAACCGCCGCCGCAGGTCAAACTCGCTGCACCACTGACGATTGCTTTGTACCCGAGCGAGCGAGATGCCGTCGCGGCAATATCGAACGCTGCTCGCACGACACCGCAAAGTTTTGCCGCTTATGAAGATTTGCAACTTTCTGAGCACTGCGCAGTCAGATTGCTGCATGATTTTCGCGTCAGTTGCGTGGAAACGCGCAATAAACAAGCGGCTTGGATTGCGTATAGTCAACTCAGCGAAGCGCGTGTACAAAGCTTGGCTTTGAGTGCGCCGCCGCGCATCGTCGCGCCAGAGCGTCAGCCATGATGGCTGGCAGCAGTCCATGGCTGCTGTGGGCCTTGTTTTCCGCTATTTTTGCGGCATTGACGGCAATTTTCGCCAAAATCGGCATCCAGGGCGTCGACAGTGATTTCGCCACACTGCTGCGTACCGTGCTCATTGTGTTGTTGCTGGCGGTATTTGTCTGGAGCACAGGCAAGTGGCGCAATCCCTTTGACTTGGCAGCGCGTACTTGGCTCTTTCTCAGTCTCTCGGGATTGGCGACTGGCGCTTCCTGGGTGTGCTATTTCCGGGCCTTGCAAAACGGACCGGCCTCACTGGTCGCGCCGGTGGATAAACTGAGCGTGGTGTTGGTGGCGATTTTCGCTTGCGCTTTTTTGGGTGAGCGGCCCGATTGGCGCCAATGGCTAGGTATTGCCATGATAGCTGGCGGGGTGTTGGTCATGACGCTCAAGCGCTGAGCCGCGGAGGCTTTGACAAGGATACATAATGATGAACTGGCTCTATCTGGGATTGGCAATTTTCTGTGAAGTGATCGCTACCTCGGCACTCAAAGCCTCGGAGGGATTCACGCGACCGTGGCCGACGCTGTTGCTGGCCTGTGGTTACGCTGCCGCTTTTTATTTTTTATCGCTGACCTTGCGCAGCATTCCGGTTGGCGTCGCCTATGCGGTCTGGTCTGGGGTTGGGGTGGTCTTGATTTCCTTGGTCGCTTTTGTATTGTACGGGCAGCGCCTGGATCTTGCCGCTTTGCTTGGCATTGGGCTGATCGTCGCCGGTGTGATTGTCATTAATGTTTTTTCTTCCTCAGTCAGCCACTGAGCCAGCTTGGCAGTGAATGTGGTAACCTGCCCTGATCTTTAACAGGGGGGTTTTCACATTGGAAAAATTGAAATTATTTCCGTTTGCGCGCCTGATGGCCTTGAGTTTATTCGGCTGGTCGGCGCTGGCGAGTTTTCAGCGTGCGCTCGCACATGATTTGCTCAGCGAAGCCCTGATCGCTTGCGGCTTTGTCTTCTTATGCGTGCTCTATTTATTGCAGCCCTTGGTGTTTGCGGCACCGACCGCAGAGTTACGCGCGCGTAAAGCGGCTGCGACCATCGGTTCGGCGGCCTTGCATCGATTTCTATCGATGAGCGGTTTGATTTGTTTAGCCGGCGGCTATGCTGCGCGCTATCTGCTTGAGGCTTGAGCACGATGCTGGTCTCGTTTTTTCAGTTTTTTGATGATCTTTTATGATGCATTTATTTTCCCAATGTTCTGATGATGAATGGCCCTTGCTGACGGCAACGGCCTTGTTCGAAGTGCCGCTGAATCAGCCGCGCGCACTCGAGTTCTTGCAGCTTTGTGGACGTACTACCGCTATTGGCAATCCGTATAACGCCAAATTGCTGAAAGAATTGATCACCGATTTGTGCCGACGGCATTTGCTGCGGCAAGAAATAGGGCTGGGCTTTGTGTTGCGCGAAGATTTGCGCATGGCGGTGCTGTTGCGCGCGCAGCAGCGCGGCGAATTGAAAACCTGGATCACGCATGTGCGTGATTTTCTTAAGCGTAATGGTGAATACCAACATTGGAAATCGTATGATGCGACGTTTTATCGGCGCGAAATGCTGTTTTCTTTACTGTTGGGCCGCACTGATGAAACTTTGCTGTGGCGAGAGAAATTTTATAGCGTCGCCACGCACACTCTGCCGGTGCCGGGTGCGGATTTCTTCAATGATGAAGAAGGCTTGGCCTTATTCGCTCAGCTCAAAGAGATTGATCAGGGTATGCTGCTCACCGATGTGTTTACCCATGCTAACTGGCATTTGAACGATTGTCGGCGTGCGTACGATTACGCTTGTTCGCAAATCGAACAGCATGCCGGAAGTTGGCCACAACTGATGGGCTTATTAGCTTGGCAAGCGCTGTTGCGCGGCGATTTTGATCGTCTCGAACAATTGAAAACGCGTTTGCCACCGCAAGTGCAAGCGGAATTTCTAATCGTTTTCGCGGTGCTGCAAAAGCGTATGGCCGCCGCAACCGGCGTGGTGCAAACCTATGCAGAAGTGCAGAAAACAGCCACGGGTAAGCGTAAGTTATTTTTGCCCGAGACCTTGGGTTTACTGGCGACCATCGCCTTGCTGGCCAAGAATGACAGCGCCAGTTTAAAACTGGCCAAGGCCCAGGTCGACGAGGGTGTGAAACAAAAGCACGCTTACAGTTATTTTGTCTTGCAACCCTTGGTCCATCATTTAGCCAGCGGCGTGGTGCTGCCGATTTCGCATTTTTCCGTGCGCCCGCAGCATGACATCGATGCCGTGTTCGAAGCGGTGGCTGCTTACTGGCAGGATGCGCCGCCGCATCCGAAGTTGCAAGCCAAGCTGTTGGCCATGCGCGATGTGATGCAGGGCTATGGTTATCAGTGGGTGGAGGCGGAACTCGATGTCTTGCTCGCTCGTCAATTCGCTGTCGAAGCGCGTGGCGTCGGCTGGCATGCGCAACATCAGATTGTGCCACTGCTCGACTTGTTTGAACGCGAAGCAAGTTGGAAGCGTGCGCTGACTGCCTTGAGCCAGTTGAAACCCGCTGCCGAAGCCGTCAGCACGGTCGCGGAACAGCGTTTGGCTTGGTTGTTGGAATTTCAGTTTCAGGAATTGAAAGCGGAACCACGCGAACAGAAGCGTAGCGTCAAGGGCAGTTGGAGTAAGGGCCGTCCGGTGGCTTTGCGTCGTTTGGCACAAGAGCAGGACAGTTTGCCTTACTTGCTGGAACAAGACCGCCAAATCGCCTCCTGTGTGCGCAAGACGCACGACAGTTATTACGGTGGTAGTGAATTTGAATTGCAGATCGAGAAGGCCTTGCCCCACCTGATCGCTCACCCAGCCGTGTACTGGGCCGATGCGCCCGATGTGCGTATCGATGTGGTGAAAGGCGATATCGCCTTGCAACTCAAAGAGGATGGTGATCAAATCAGTTTGCAGCTTGATCCTTACATTGGCGGCGACACCGCGCTGGTATGGAAAAAAGAAACCACCACGCGTTTGGCCGTCTATGTGAGTAGCCCGGAAATTCGGCAGATCAGTGGTATTTTAGGGCGCGGCATCAGTGTGCCCGGAAATGCCAAAGAACAGCTGATCGACGTGATTGCCGCCATTGCACCGCATTTACCGATTCATTCTGATCTGCCGGAATTGAATGCGCAGATTGCCAGTGTCGCGGCCGACCTGACGGTGTATGCACATTTATTACCACTGCAAGAGGGCTTGCGCTTGCAATTGCTGGTTCGTCCCTTGGCCGAAGGCGGTTGGTATGCGCCGGGCCAAGGTGCTGCGCATGTGCTCGGTGAGCGCGCCGGCTTGCCCTTGCAAGCCAATCGCGATTTGCCGCTGGAGCGCGCGCGGCTTGAGCAGGTGCTGCAGGCTTGCCCGAGCTTAAGCGTGGCGGAAAGCAGTCAGCAGGAATGGCAATTGCTGCATCCTGAGCAATGCTTGGAATTGCTGGCCGAATTAAAAGCCCTGCCGCCTGAGTTGCTGCAATTGGTCTGGCCGGAAGGTGAGCGCTTCCGCTTGCGCGGCAGCCGTTCGCTGGCTAATTTAAGCTTGAGCATTAAAAAACAAGGCGAGTGGTTTGTCGCCGGCGGTGAAATCACGCTTGATGATGGCCGTGTGCTGGCCTTGCGCGAATTGCTGCAAATGGCGAACGCGGCGCGCGGACGTTTCCTGCGCCTCGGCGACGATGATTATCTGGTGCTGACTGATAGTTTCCGTCAACGCCTGAGCGAATTACAGGCGCTCGGTGAAGTCGGCCCGGATGGCATCCGCATCAATGCCTTAGCGGCACCGGCACTGGCGGCCTTGGCGGCCGAGGTCGGGCAGCTCGAAGCCGATGCCGGTTGGCGTGCCCAAGTCGAACGGCTCGATGCCATGGCGGCTTTTGTGCCGCAACTGCCATCGACCTTGCAAGCTGAGTTGCGCGATTATCAATTAGCTGGCTACCAATGGCTGGCGCGGCTGGCACAGTGGGGTGTCGGTGCTTGTCTGGCCGATGACATGGGGCTGGGTAAGACCGTGCAAACCTTGGCCTTGCTGCTACAACGCGCACCGAACGGCCCGGCCTTGGTGGTGGCACCGATTTCGGTGGCGCTGAACTGGCAGTCGGAAGTCACGCGCTTTGCGCCGACCTTGCGGGTGCGGCCGTATCACCTCAATCGGTCCTTGGCGGAACTTGGTCCTTTTGATCTCGTCATCGCCAGTTACGGCATGCTGCAGTCGGATGCCGAGGCCTTCGCCGCGCAACACTGGCACAGCGTGGTGCTCGATGAAGCGCAAGTGATAAAAAATTCGGCGACCAAACGCAGCCAGGCGGCGATGGCCTTGCAAGCCGATTTCAAAATGATCGCCAGCGGCACGCCGGTGGAAAATCATCTCGGTGAATTATGGAATTTGTTCCGCTTTATCAACCCCGGTTTGCTCGGTTCGAAAGAACGTTTCGCCGAACGCTTCAGCACGCCGATAGAACGCGGCGATAAAGACGCACGCTTGCATCTGAAAAAATTATTGCAGCCATTTATTTTGCGACGCACGAAAACGCAGGTGCTGACAGAATTACCGGCGCGGACAGAAATCACTTTGCAGGTGGAATTGAGTGCAGAAGAGCGCCATCTCTACGAAGCTTTACGACAAGAAGCGCTCGACACCATCGCCAATCTAGGCGGTGAGGCCGGTGCGTCACTCAAGGTGTTGGCCGAGATCACACGCTTGCGGCGTTTCTGTTGTCATCCGCAATTGGTGCTCAAACAAGCGACGATTGCCGGCAGCAAGTTGGCGGTGTTTGCCGAAACATTGACGGAATTGCTCGATAACCGCCACAAGGCGCTGGTATTCAGCCAGTTCGTCGATCATTTGGCCATCGTGCGCGCCTATCTCGATGAGCAGGGTATCAGTTATCAATATCTCGATGGCAGTACCGCGCCCTTGGAGCGTAAACGGCGTGTGGATGCCTTCCAGGCCGGGGAAGGCGATGTGTTTTTAATCAGCCTCAAGGCCGGCGGCACCGGGCTCAATCTGACCGCGGCCGATTATGTGATTCATCTCGATCCTTGGTGGAATCCAGCGGTCGAAGACCAAGCCTCCGATCGGGCCCACCGTATGGGGCAATTGCGACCGGTGACGATCTACCGATTAGTGACGCAAAACACAATAGAAGAAAAAATCCTCGCCTTGCATGCCGATAAGCGTGATTTGGCCAATAGTCTGCTCGACGGTGGCGATGCCTCGGCACGCCTCGATTCGGCAGCGCTGTTGCGTTTGCTGAAAGAAAGCGTGTAAGCCGATGCCGGCGCACGCAATGGTAAAATGCGGCCTGACGGCGTTCCCGTCTACCGCAGTCTCTCGCTGCGCTGCCATTGTATTTTAATAAGTTGTTGTAATCATTGTCATCATGCCTGAATCACAGAAAACACCCCAAGCGGCGCGCCGCACCGTTTGCGTCGCTCCTATGCTCGATTGGAGTGACCGTCACTGCCGTCAATTTCATCGCGAAATCACGCGCCATACCTGGCTCTATACCGAAATGGTGACGACCGGTTCGCTGCTGCATGGTGATGTTGCGCGTCATCTCGAATTCAATCCCGGCGAGCATCCAGTGGCGCTGCAATTGGGCGGCAGCGAACCGAGCGAGTTGGCACAGTGCGCCGTGCTGGGGCAGCAATGGGGCTACGATGAAATCAATCTCAACTGTGGTTGCCCTTCGGAGCGCGTGCAGAAGGGTGCTTTCGGCGCTTGTCTGATGGCCGAACCGACGCTGGTGGCCGACTGCGTGAAGGCGATGAAGGATGCGGTCGATATCGATGTCACGGTCAAACACCGAATCGGCATCAATGATGTCGATTCTTACGATTTCATGCGTGATTTTGTCGGTGAGGTTGCCGAAGCTGGTTGCCGCACCTTTATTGTCCATGCCCGCAATGCGATCCTGAAGGGCTTGACGCCGCGTGAGAATCGCGAAATTCCGCCACTCAAATACGAGTATGCGTATCGCTTGAAGCGTGAATTTCCCGAACTGGAAATTATCGTCAACGGCGGCGTCAAAACTATCGCTGAAATCGATGTGCATTTGCAGCAGCTCGATGGTGTGATGATAGGTCGTGAGGCCTATCACAACCCGTATTTTATGGCCGAGTTTGATGCCCATTTTTATGCCGATACCAGACCGGTACAAACGCGTGAGCAAATTTTGCATGCGATGATTCCGTATATTCGTGAACAATTAGCCTTGCACGGCAATGGTGGCAAAGGTATGCGCTTGAACAGTGTGGTGCGCCACATGTTGGGGCTGATGATGGGGCTGGTCGGTTCGCGCGCTTTTCGTCAGACTTTGTCGGACAGTAAACAACTTGCACTCGGCAATCCCGAATTACTGATCGCAGCATACGAACGTATGCAAACGATCACTACTTATGACCGTAGTACTGAAAACTTGAACGCTTAAGGAGCACTTATGAATACCGCAATTCGATCGATCTTGTTATTGTCTTTGCTGTCGGCCGCCGCCATCGCGCAAGCCGAAATTGTTGTGCAAGAAGCCTGGGTGCGCGCCACGGTAGCGCAGCAGCACGCAACCGGCGCGTTTCTGCAGATACGCAGCAGCCAAGACGTGCGCTTGGTCGCAGTTCAGACCGCTGCCGCAGGCATCTCGGAAGTGCATGAAATGAAGATGGAAAATGATGTCATGAAAATGCGCGCGCTGCCGTATCTCGATATCGCCGCCGGAAAAACCGTGGAATTGAAGCCCGGTGGTTTGCACATCATGCTGATGGATTTGCATGGACAAGCCAAAGCCGGCGAAAAATTGCCGCTGAAATTGATTTTTGAAACGAAAGACAAGAAGCGTGAAACGGTTGAAGTGAATGCCAACGTAAAAAATATGAACGCGAGCGACGGTAAGATGTAAGTAAGCGCAAGGAATTTGTTTCCCAAGTGCACGATGCGTAAGCGATTGTAATAAGTGCAAAGTTTTGCTGCGCCAAATATTATAGTCGCGTCAGTTGCATTGTAAACTCCTCTTCTCACTACCGTGAGTTCATGCCTGCGCCGTATTTCAGCGCAGGCTTTTTTTATCTGAATGTACAAAGCAGCCACCGGCGCTTCCCTTAGGCCCCTGGCTATGCCGATCTCAATAATCGCGCTGGCGTGATGGGTAATAATTACAAAGAATGCCCCGCCCCCTTGTCAAAAACCGGATTGGTCGGTATAATGCGAAGCTCTCTGGGTGCATTATTTGATTCAGAGTTTCAGTGGTGGTCGTAGCTCAGTTGGTAGAGTCCAGGATTGTGATTCCTGTTGTCGTGGGTTCGAGCCCCATCGTCCACCCCATTGAATTCAAAGACTTAGCCCGCTTTTTAGCGGGCTTTTTCTTTTTTTCACAATTTGCGTGCCGCGTTAAGCCGGCAGTTCCTTGCAAATCGTAAGCCAGTTGCAAACCGCTCAGCGTGAGGCGCGGTTCCCAGCGCAGCAGAGCATAGGCCGTGGCCGCATACAAGCGCAAACGGGTGGCACCATTGAGCGGCTGATCGATCAGCTCCGGCACCTCCGAACCATACTCGCGCCGCATGACCCGGCTACCGATCGGTGTCGTTAACATATCGGCGACCGATTGCTGTATATGCGCCAAGCCCGACAAGGCCGCACCGCTGAGCCTGCTCATGCCACTCATCATGTCGCTCATTGCGGACCTCCGGTCTGCGCGCCGCCGGCTTGGATGCCGCCGTGGCGGTGAGCGACCAAGCTGATGCCGCTGACTTCCACATCTGCGCTGACCGTCAGCCGCCCCTCAATCCGCGCGCTGTCTCCAGTGGCACCTGGTAACACCGCCATGCCGGCATTGAGCATGCTCATGCCGTTGACAATCAGATTTTTTTGCACCGTCAAATTACCGGTACAGGTCGTTTCCGGCGCATCAGCGGTAACTTGGTCGGCTTTGATGAAGGCATGGCTGCCCGCTGGTAAAACAGCGCTCAAGGTATGGGATTGCCAGTCATAGGAAATGCTGGCGTCGTCCTGATAATGGCTGAGATGTTGCGCCGGATTGCTTGAAGGTGCCGCGCCACGGTCAGAGTAAATGGCCCCCACAATCACCGACTGATTAAAATCGCCTTCCGGTGACAATACAAGAACTTGCTCACCCTCTGAGGGTGCCCACCAGGTTTGCGTGTCGCCGGCCCGCTCGGTGAGCCATGGCCGCCAGTCCGTCAGATTTTTACCAACCAAGACGCGGGCCCGCTGTTGAGGATAGTCGCACTCGACGATACGGCCTAAGCGTATCAGATTGAGAAGTAAACGCAGTAATTCAGAGCGGTCGGCAGTCATGCACATCATGTTGCCGCGTCAGCGCTGGAATTGCATCAGGCACTTGGTTAGAAAGGCGTTTATCAACTCGGACGCGATGCCCAGTTGGCTGGCTGCATGAGAAAGTACCGGCTCAGCCTCGGCTCAGTCAGCGTCGCCAAAAAAAAGCAGCGATCAGGTCAGTGTCAGCGCACCTGCCTGACTACCGTAGACCATGGTAAGCAAGTCTAACGATGAATCATCCATTTGACTCCTCTTTTGCATTTAAAGGTACAAATAAATACCACCTCGTCGCAGCAGTTGTGGATACCGAAATGAAAGTGAATAAAATTAACGCAAAGAATTTGTACTTCAAACTGAATTTATTCACCATCTTTCCTTTACGACTTAGGCTGATAGTTAGATAAACACAGCAGCAGGGACCTGAAAGCGTCCGGCCAGCTCTTTAATTTGCCGAACGTTAAGTTCACGTTTCCCACGCAAAATCTCTGACACCACTCCTTGGCTACCAATTTCGGGAAGATCGGACTGAGTGAGTTGATGCTGCTGCATCAGAAACCGCAAAGTAGCTGCTGGCGTGACTTCTTGAACCGGGTTATGCAAATCCTCGTAGTCACCAATCACCGCGCCCAACGCATTGGTCAGATCGCCGAGTGGCGAACTTTCGTCGGCAGCGCCTGCATCCAGAAGCTGGTTCAAGATCGTGACGGCTTTCTCATAGTCGGCGTCCGTGCGGATCGCGCGCAGCGGTACAAGAGCTGCGAGCGCCTGAAAACGGGTGGTGATGTCGCTAATCACCTGGCGGTCCATTAAGGCTTCCATTTGTCATACTCCTTGTGCGTAAAAACATGGCGGACAAACAGCTTTTGCTGATCGAAATGTATCGCCGCGATAATGCGATATTTGTTGCCGCCGATATCGAAGACGTAATAAATGTCTACCTTATCGACCGCATTAAAGATGGCTTTTATCTCAGAGAAATTTAAATATGTCCGAGACTCGGCAATCTTACGCCACGCCTGAAGTGGCTCCCCGGCTTGGGGATGGATTGCTGAGAAGTCTGTCAGGGCTTTGTTGGATATCACTCGCATAAATATATTGTATCTCATTTTGAGATAATTGCATACATTTTTTGTGTGATCCCCATCTCAAGGCGGCAGCTATCCCGGTTGCGAATAAAGCTGTCGCTTCAACAGCGAGTAAAGTATCCAAAGAGCTTGTACATTTGCCACTCCATAATTTCAGGAACCCAATACTCGCGGTCACTCATTTCTACACTCACCTTCTATTATCGGATCAATTTTCGGCGTTGGCCCATTCCTCTCCAGGCATGGTGCGTTTCATAAACTCGTCAAACAACGGTACCGTAAATGCCGTATCACCATGTGTCGGACTCCAAACCATTCCTTTTGAAATTAAGCTGCTTCGAACTGGCCCCAGCGATGAACTCTCTCGCCCAAGCTCTGCCGCAATATCTCCTGAGCGATGAGGTCCGTTTCCAAGTTCAGCCATTGCGCGAAGGTATTTCTTCTCTGCCGGGGTAAGGCGATCAAATCGTACCTGAAAAAAGCTTTCGTCCAGCGCAGCAACCGCTTCAGTAGAGGCCGTCTCCACATCCGTTTTGCTGATCGGGCTAGTGTCGGCGACGTCCCACGCATGCTTCCCCCACTCCTGCAAGAAATATGGATAGCCTTTGGTATAGTTCAAGATCAATGCCACCGCGTCGCCATCCACGTCAACGCCCTCACTCAAAGCAGGCTTAACAATAGCGCTGGTAGCGTCAGCAGCTTCGAGCGGTCCGATCGCAGGGAAGTCAAATAAACGTTCCGCATACGATTTAGCTTTACCCATGCGTCCGCGCAATTGAGGCAATCCCGCCCCTACAAGTACAAGTGGTAATTGCAGCTGGGAACAGCGATGGAGTGCAGAAATCAATGCCACCATCTGCTGCTCAGGCACATACTGCAATTCGTCGATAAAAATTGCTACTAGCGTGGATGCTGCTTGAGCGGCGCGTCCTACCTGCTCCAGCAGCATCGTAAGATCACCTTCCAAGTCGCCGTTGTCAGCCAAACCGGGCTCAGCTTCATAATCTAGGCCAACCTCGATATCATTAAATGTGATTTTCATTTTGCCAACGAATCCGGCCAGAGCACGTAGGCCACGGATAGCGACATCTTTTGCTTTCTCCATACGGCTTAGCTTGAGCAAGCCACGCCGTAATTGCGGCGCAAGTGCGGCTGGAAGAGATCTACCTTCCGGCACCTCAATCCGGATCGTAACTACGCCGGTAGCCTCGGCGTCTTTCATCATCTGATCGAGCAGAACCGTCTTCCCAACACCTCGAAGCCCGACCAACATCATGCTTTTAGCGGGCTTGCCTCGCCTAAGCCGCTCTATACACAAACTCATTTTCTCTCGCACAGCGTTTCGGCCGGCGAGTTCGGGCGGAGGACTTCCGGCACCGGGTGCGTAAGGATTCAATATGGGATCCATATGTACCTATATTAGTTAAGTTATTAAATATTAATAAAGTACGTAATATCAGTATAAATATCAATGACATGCCTTAAATAACAGCCGCAAACATGTCTGGTAAAGTTGCCTGTGAGACGTCAAGGTATGGCCGAATGTGATCAATTCAGCATGCCCTAAAAGCTGATGGGCCGTCTCCAGGCTATGCCCTTTTGCCAACAAATTGCTGGCAAAGGATCGACGGCCAGAATGGCTGCTACCGCCGCGAATGCCCGCATCTTTGAGGAGCTTGGTGACGTCCCAAAGGGTTACAAGTTCAGGCTTGTAACCCTTTTGTACGTCTGGAGTATTAATTTAGTGTCGTGTAGGGCTAGTATTGGATCCCTCTGTGTCAGGATAGTTGGTAAGTTGCCGATTTCGGCATTTTCCACCTATTGAGGTGTCTGGGAAAATTAGACCACAGCATACAGAGCGTTCATCCTCTCGGATTGTGTATGGACTAGACTAGTCAGGCTCAATGACAACCTGGACTGCCGTACTACAAAAACGGGAAATGCCATATTCGATGGGACTACCAGCTTCATCAACATAGACGGCTTCGACATAAAGAACAGGTAATGTACTTGGCTGGGAGAGTTGCCGTGCAATTTCTTTACTGGGCATGCGGGCCGTCACTCGACTCATGCGACGTTGAAATTGTAAAATACCAAACTGTTCTAATGCGAGATGGGTAATGCCGTTTTTTGCATAAAGTTCTCCGAGTCCTGCAAAGCGAGGCAAAGGAAAATACTGGGTACATACGCCAATCACTTTGTCATCGACGACATCGAGCGTCTCGATACCAAGCACACTGGCTTTGCTCGACAAATCCAGCAATTGACGCACTTCTGCGCTGGCCGACATAGCAGACCAATGCAACACTTTGCTGACGCCTATCCTTCGTGCATTGGCAACACTATGAGCCAAACGCGTCCGGCGGCCGACTTGATAATCAATGATATCGTCTCGTACAAAAGTACCGCGCCCATGCTGTACATCGACCATGCCGCGTTCGACAAGCGCCTTCATCGCTTGCCGCACCGTGTGTCGGTTGACGTTGAAGCGTTCGGCGAGTGCTGTTTCGTTGGGCAAGCGGTGAGACAAATGCCCGGCTAAAATATCGGCACTGAGCACTTCTTCAATTTGTCGCCAGATGCAGATGCCTGGACTGCGAATGATATTTTTTTGATCCATACCGAATTCTGACATACCTTCACTGAAAAGATGACGGTGAATCAGTGCAACTACACCTTGATATTGACAGCAAAAGGCGCCTTGCATTGCATCCTCATTGGCAACGGACAATTCCACAGCGATTAAATCTGCGCTTCCTTAAGGCCGCTGGCCCTGCGCCATACTCGCTTCGATCCGATCGATGACGGCCGGCAGATCGGCGATGGTATCGATCACATAATGCGCCCCCGCGCGTGCCAGTCGGTTAGCCGCCACAACGCGCCGGGCAGCTCTTTGATCCGTTGATAATTTATCCATTTCAGCGAGTGTCAATCCGTTTTCATTGCCGGACAGGGACAAACCAACGGTCCACATTCCAGCGGCAAGACCTTCTTCAATGCCGGGTAGCGTGTCGTCGACTTTCACGCAAGCGCGTACGTCACCGATACCTAATTCAATCAGATTGGCTAAGGCCATCCACGGCCCAGGGCGACCTCCGGCGTTGAGATCATCGGTGGCAACCGCGTGCGCCACCGTCAGACCTTGCGAGGCCGCGTGTGCCAGCAGTTTCTCCATAACCACCCGAGGATAGCCTGAGCAGGAGCCGATGGCGATACCACGTGACCTGAGCTGAGCGAGCACCTCAAGCGTTCCGGGTATGAGATCGGAGTACGCTGCAACGCGCTCGATTTGTAAGGGCAGGAAGGCGGCGTACAGTGCATCCACATCGGCGTCGCTCATCGTTCGGCCGTAACGCTCATGCCAACGCTGGGCGACCGCGCTTTGCTGGCCGAGTGCCTGAATGTGATCCCATTTGGCCAGGCCCATAGGGATGCGGGCTTCGTCCATCGTCACCAGCACTTCGAAGCCGGCAAAGGCGTCAATCAGGACCTGCGTCGGCGCGAAGGAACCATAGTCGACCAGTGTGCCGGCCCAGTCGAAAATAACCGCACGTACCGGCCCTTGGTAGTTGCGTTGGTAAAGATAATTTGTCGTAGCGAGAGTCATGTCGGTCAGCGATGAAGTCAAAAAGTTAAAGGCAAATGTGCATTTTTTTCAAGGCATGCGCGATCGCATCCAGCGCGATCGCCATTTCAGCCTGGCCAAGCGCGCCGATACAGCCGATCCGGAAGGTCTCCGCCGACGTCAATTTGCCGGGGTACAGGATTACCCCCCGTGCTTTCGTCAATTGATAAAATTGACTGAAATTCCAGTGTGGATGCTGCGGTGCGTGGACCGTCACGATGATGGGTGCCTGAATCTCATGCGGTAAGAAACTCTGTAATCCCTGCGCTTTCAAACCTTCAATCAGCGTGTGACAATTGGCGGTATAGCGCTGCAAGCGTGCCGCTCTGCCGCCTTCTGCGTCGAACTGATCGAGCGCGACGGTCAATGCTGCCATGACATGCGTGGGTGGTGTATAGCGCCACTGTCCGGTCTGTTCCATATAGCGCCATTGTTGGTACAGATCGAGTGACAGTGAATGCGCGTGGCCGCTGGTTTGTTCGAGTTCGGCAGTTTTGACCAGGACGAAACCCATGCCAGGCACCCCTTCCAGGCATTTGTTGCTGGAAGCGATAAGGGCATCAAACTTGCAGGTCTTGGCCGATAAGGGAAGGGCCCCAAAGGCACTCATCGCGTCAATGATCAGTTTCTTTCCGGCGGCGGCGACAAGCGCGGAAATGGCTGGCATAGGATTGAGAATGCCGGTGCTGGTTTCGCAATATACGACCGCGACATGCGTGATTTGTGGGTCGCTCGCTAATGCCTCGGCGACGATGGCTGGATCGACTGGCGCAGTTTCGCCGAAATCCAACACCGATACCTGTCGCCCCATTGTTTCCGTCAGCTGTGCAATGCGCTTACCGTAGGCACCGTTGACCAGGCAGAGCAATTTGCCATCGCGTGGCATCATTGTACCGATGGCGGCTTCCACTGCAAACGTGCCCGATCCCTGCAGGGGCACACAGGTATAGTCGTCTTCACCATCAATGATAGCGACCAAGCGTTTGCGCAAGGAAGCAGTCAGGCGAGTAAAATGACTGTCCCATGAGCCCCAATCGTGCAACATGGCGGTCTTTGTTGCCAAACTGGTAGTGAGTGGGCCGGGAGTAAGGAGGAGAGCGTCGCGCATGCTGAGCCTTCAGAAAATAGGGTGTGAAATGTTGCAATCAATGTAAGCCGGATAATCGGCGCCAGGCTTGGCCGCGGTGACTTAGCCACCAACCGGCACCATGCATCAGCGCGCTGACAAGCAAGGAACTGATGACGATGAGTGTCGCCATTGCGGCGGCGGCTGCCGTATCACCGGCATCATCCATATTCAGGATCGCTACCGCGGCAAGCACCGTGTCTGGGGTGTACAAAAAGATGATGCAACTTACCGTCGTCATACTGGAAATGAACAGATAGCGCGCCACATTAAACACTGCAGGTAAGTTGATTGGTAAGGTCACATGCAGAAAAGTATGCCACCATGGCCGCTGCAAACTGCGGGCGACTGCTTCAATTTCGCTATCTGATTGGCGCAGTGAGGTCGTCAGTGTCAAGTGCGCGGTGGTGTAAAAATGGGCGATCGTCGCCACGACCATCAAGCTCATCGTTCCATACAAAAAATGCAAAGGATTGCTTGGTGCATTGAAGCACAGCACATATCCCAGGCCAAGCACCAGGCCAGGTACTGCCATCGGTAATAAAGCTAAGCTGCGAATCGTCGCAATGATGCCTGCAGGAACTGGTAATTTTTCGATTAAATAGGCACTGATAAAAATAAATCCCGTACCAAATATTGTCACGAGCGTGGCCAGTCGCATGCTGTTCAGGAAGGCGAGCCAACCGCCGCCATCTAACTGCTCAAAATCAAAATGCGACCAGGTAAGACTCATGTCGTACGGCCACATTTTGATAAATGCAGCTACGCAACCAACCCCAAGTAAGGCCAGAAAACAGACCGAGGTGCCTGCACAGAGCAGCCATAGAAGCACGTCACGCAGGTGGTTACGTCGCGGCTGATAGACCACCGACCGTCCGCTCATTTGGCCCGTCCGATGGCGGGACAGCCAGCGCTCAAGCATGAAGCTCAACACCGCCGGCAGCAGTAATAACACGCCAATGACTGCGCCCTTATTAAAATTTTGCTGGCCGATGACTTGTTTGTAGGCTTCCAATGACAATACATTCATCTGCCCACCAATGACTTTCGGGATACCGAAATCGGTGACTACCAGCGTGAACACAAGCATCGCGGCAGACACAAGGCCATAACGGGCGTTTGGCAAGGTCACCGTCAGGAAGCGACGGAATTTGCTGGCACCGAGTGTTTCAGCCGCTTCATAAAGTCGACTGTCGCTCACACTCAGCGCAGTAGTCAGTATCAGCAGGGCATGCGGGAAAGTATAAAAGACTTCTCCCAGTATGATTCCGATCGGGCCATATATCGAAGCGCCAGCCAAGCAGTTTTTCAGTAATCCTTGGTTGCCGAACAAATACACCAAAGAAATGGCGGGCATCAACGAAGGCGCAAGCATTGGTGTCAATGCGATCAGCCTGAAGACGCGCCGTCCGAGCAAGCGCGTACGCGTCAAGGCGAAAGCAAAGGCGAGTGCCAAAGGCAGAACAATGACGAGCGTCGCCATGCCCAGTGCAATGCTGTTGCCAGCCGCGATACGTAGTCTGGGTTCCATCAGCATAGTCGTCCAATTAGCCAATCCGACATAGCTACCGTTGCGCGCTTGTGTGGTCATACTGAACATGCTTAACAAGGGCGAGGCAATGAAGGCGAGCATCAGTAACGCGACTATACCGACGAGCCAGACCGCGAGCTTTTCGTCGATGCTGCGGAACGCAGGTAAGCGATGTCGACTTGATCGAAGTAAAGTCATGGCGCGCATGATGGTGAAGCAGCAAAGACGCGAACTTTGTGTTGAGGAAGGCTGACAGGCACGCGTCGACCGGGTTCGAGCGATGCATAGCCGGCGTCATTCGGGCCAACATCGACAAAGATGGACATGGCGCGATCAGCGCACAGGGATAGTGTGGCGCGACGTAGTCCACCATGAAAATCCACCCGGTCCACGATAGCCATCATGGAATCTGTTCCGGAATGCCAATGTGTTTCGATTTTCACATCTTCTGGGCGGCAAAATAAAGTGGCGTTATGCGCACCGGATGGCAGGTTCACATTGATCGGGAGGCCAGCTAAAGAAGCCAGTCCGTCAGCGGATCGAAGTAATGGCAACCAGTTGGCGCGTCCTACGAAATCAGCAACAAAATGGGACGCCGGATCGCGATAGATCTGCTCCGGGCTACCAATCTGCTCAATCTGACCGTTGCTCATCACGACCACGGTATCGGCGATTGTCATTGCTTCGTCCTGATCATGGGTCACCATAATCGTCGTCACCCCCAGCTTTTGTTGCAGGCGACGAAGCTCTTGACGCAGCCGTTCGCGTACTTTTGCATCCAGTGCTGAGAGGGGTTCATCGAGCAGCAGCAAGCTCGGCGAGGTGGCAAGTGCCCGGGCCAAGGCGACGCGTTGTTGTTGACCTCCAGAAAGTTCCGAGGGATAGCGATTTTCCGTGCCATGCAATCCAACCAGATCAAGTAATTCATCGACCCGATGGTTCTTGTCGGCACGGTTTTGGCGCAATGCGTAGCCAATATTTTGGGCAACAGTCAAATTGGGAAAGAGCGCATACGATTGAAAGACAATGCCATAATTGCGCTGTGCGGGCGGCAATGTGCCGATCTCACGACTGCCCATAAACAAGCTGCCGGAGTCTTGCACTTCGAGTCCCGCGATAATCCGGAGCAAGGTCGTCTTACCGCATCCGGAAGGTCCTAATAAGCAGACGAATTCTCCTTTCCGGATATGCAGGTTAATGTCGTGTAAAGCCTGAAATGTGCCGAACTGCTTGCTGATATGGTCCATTCGCAGCCAAGTTTTTTGTTCGTCCAGAGCAGATGATGCGCCGTCACTATTCATGTTGCAGCCGTCTTGGCGATCATACGATTGAGTCTGTGGAGATAATGCGCCAATGGCGGCACAACTAAACCCCTTACCTTGGCGGCGTCGTCGTAGCGACGCAGTGCCAGTGCTTGAGCAGCTTGTGGTTTGGCAATGAATGCGCTGGCTTCCGCACTATCCATTACGCCACCTTGAAGCGCCATGCTCATACGCGAAGCGTCAGATAGTGCCGCTGAATAAGATGGGTCGGACTGACACAAATAGCGTTTGGCATCGACATGCAAACGTATCGTTTCAATGACAGTGGACGGCACGAGCCCACGTAAGTAGGGTAGCACGCGGAGTTGATGCAGGTCATCCTTACCCTCCACCAGTTCATGATCGGATTGTTGACACAGCATATGACCAAGATCATGCAATAGACAAGCAATGACTAAGGCGTCGTCCCCGCCCGACTGCTCAGCTTGCCAGGCAGTTTGGAGTGCATGTTCAGTTTGGGTAATCGCTTCGCCTCCGTAAAGCGCGTTTCCCGCTTGATCAAACAGCTCGATGATTTGAATTGTGGAAAGACGTTTGCTCATATGCCTGCCAAAGGAAAAAATAATGCGTCCGGACAAATAGGCCGGACGCCATCGGGAACTACTTCGGTTCGGATTTGCCATCGTAACGCTTGGTCCATTCGGCCAGAATGCGGTCACGATTATTGGCAGACCATTTAAGATCCTGTTTGATTAATTGTTGTTCGTACTTGACCGGAATCAGCGGGTTCTGTTTGGCTACGCCGGGGTAGGCGACTATGGCAAAATTATTGGCAAACAATTCGTTGGCGGACTTTGATGCGGACCAATCAGCGAGCTTGCGTGCGGCATCAAGATTTTTTGTTCCCTTCATGATCGCGGTCGCTTCCACGTCCCAGCCCAAACCTTCCTTCGGGAAAATCAGATCAATTGGGGCACCGCTCTCCTTCAACTTTGCACCGCGATACTCAAAGGCGATGCCAATCGGAAACTCACCACTGGCCGCTTGCTTGCAAGGTTTCGATCCGGAGTGCGTGTATTGCGCAATATTGCCATGCAACTGATCCATATAAGCCCAGCCATCTTTCTCACCGAGTTGCGTCAGCCAGCCACTCACATCAAAATAACCGGTGCCGCTCGAAGCAGGATTTGGCATGACGATTTTGCCTTTATATTCCGGTCTGAGTAAGTCTTTCCAGCTCTCTGGCTTTTTCAGGCCAAGCTTGGCAGCCTCAACCGTGTTGAAGCAAATCGTCGCACCCCAGACATCCATACCGACCCAACTCGGGGGGCTGGTGTCATCGACAAACCGCTGGTTCAATTTTTCAAGGCCTTTTGGGGCATAGGAAACGAGCATTCCCTCTTTTTCGAGTACAAGCAGTGATGTAGCAGCGACGCCCATCACGACGTCGGCTTGAGGCGCGGCTTTTTCAGCCAGCAATTTTGCAGTGATGATGCCTGTGGAATCACGTACCCAGCGAATCTTGATTTCCGGGTATTCTGTTTCAAATTGACGCTGATAAGATTTCAGTTGATCTGCTTCAAGTGCAGTGTAAACCGTCAAATTCGTCTCGGCAGAAGCTGCAATACTGACTAAGCAAAACAGTGAGGATAGGGATTTCAACAATGTGGAAAATTGCATCGAATACTCCTTTGAATGGAATGGTATCGCTGTGATACCCGAGTTTCAAAGTGTAGTGAGGCATTGTGACGTCATCGTGACGTCTAGATGACTTGCGGGCTGTTTTTGTCATGTTGTCGAGAGCTGGTTCAAAGCGCAGCCGTGAGCCATTGCTCTCTGTAGTGACAGTGCCGCCATCTTGCGCCCCGCAAGCGAGCCGCCTGCGGGGTGGTGAAGATGTCGGCCGGCGTGTTGAGGTATGGCGGTTCCTGTTTACTGGTACGGCTTAACAAGACTTACAAGCGATAAGCCGGCCCATAGGGCAGTAATAATTCACTGCCGGCCGCAATGTCATCGATGGCGATGTAGATGATATGGTATTGGCCTACCTGTATCGGTGTCAGGTTATTGGTTTTGCTTTGCCATTCCTTGGCTTTAGGCAAGGTGATGTCGGGATGCGCACTGTTGATTTTTTTCAGCATATTGCCGTCGGGGTAAGCACTGATATAGTAATTGGGATTTTTTACATCCATACGGTACGCGGTCACGACCTCCAGCCCATGCTTGGCCACTTCACTGTGCTCCGCCGCTGAGCCATATTTGATCAGGGTACCGCCATAGAAGCCCAAGACTTGGAATGCCTTGAGCGCTTTTTTCGCGTACACCGATTGGCCTCTGCTAGGGCCATAGAGTGGCAGCGACACTTGCATCAATTCGTCCATTTCTTTGGCCGCCACTTCGCCTTCATTGCTGATCCAGCGATGCACGTCTTCTTGCAGCATTTTTTTGATCAGCGCCACTTTATTTTCCGGCATCCCTTGGCAGCGCCAATCAATCCATCCCCATGAGCTGATGGTCGGGAACGCGGACAAACGGTCGGCCTCGGCGATCGAGTTTGGATAGCTGAGGTAGGGCGCGGCGTTATCGTAATCTTTCACGCGTACGCGGAACACGGTGTCGCCGGGGACGGAACCTGGCAAGAAGCCATATGCCAGCGGCGGCGGCAGGGTCTCGGGTGGGCCATAGCGCAGCTCGTGCAAGTGGGCGGCATTGGTTTCAGAGAACACCGTGCTCAGCAGTGGCGTTGTAGCGAGTGTATTTTTATAATTTTGTTCGATGACATCGTAGAGTGAGGTGATCTCACGGTAATGAATTCCCAAGTCATACGAGATATCGAAAAACTCTCCCTTGAGCGCGCTGACGGCTTGGTAGGCGGCATAAAATTCGGCATCATTCTGCGGCTGTTTTTGCATCTTTTCATAGCGTGACAAGTAGTCGGCTTTTTGTTTGATATGCATAAACAAAGCCTCATCTTTGACTTTGATTGCGCGGTAAAGTCGTATGGCAAGGTAGTGGTCTGGCAGATTTCTACTCGATAGCTCGTCCACCAAATCGAGCGCCTTGTTATGCAAGACCCGGTCCATATGCGTGATGATTGCCTCTTCTTTGGTATGTGGAGAGGGATATCGTTTGAGGTAGCTATCGTATAGTTGCAGCGTTTCTTTGATTGTTGTGAGGTCATCGAGTCGGCAGTTCAGTAACTTGTTTTCTATCATGCTGATGCCGGTTTCAGCCAGGCTGAGGCGCTGATTCTTGGCCGGCGAAAACAGCTTGCCGCAGGATGGGTCTTGATCGGCCCGTTTGTGCCGGCCGCCTGCCGGGAAGCGTATGTTGGCGGCGTTCGTCGCGCGCAGAGTCGGCACTTGCGCTGCCATCGCATGCATGGCGATCAGTTTGACGGTGAGGCAGGTTTGTTGCGCCTGCTGGGCTGCGTCGAGCTGCAGGCGCATGCCCGGGGGTAAGAAAAAAATGATGCGGCCACGACCGTGTTTTTCCTGCAAAAAAATCACATTATTCGTGCGGTCTTCGAGGAGATGGGCTTCCTGATCGCCTGATTCCAGTTGGCTGTCGAGCATGCGCAATTGGAACATGGTTTCTGCCGGTAATTTCTCCATATGCACTTGCAGGTCGTTGCTCGTGTCGGCGCTACTTTCGCTGCGCTTGTCCGTGGCTGGCTGCTTGACCCAGAGCTGGCTTATATCGATCGCCGTCGTCCCGGGTTCAAGGTAGAGCGCGGTGGTAGCATTGCGCACTGGCGTTTGCGGCAAGCTGCAAACGCCAGTGCCAGGGACGAAATAGCACGCGATTAAAGTGGCCCCCTAAGTCCAGACAATTATTCAAAGAGTTTAAGATAGTGCCTGTTTCTGCCACAGCTGCGCGGCGC
>NZ_JASJVS010000034.1:0-46993 GCF_035019605.1 Undibacterium sp. 5I2
ATCGTCCCTGCGGACGATTTTTAGCCTTCAAGCTCCGTGCGCATACTTGCGCACGGTGGATGATGCCCGGCGTTATACCAAGTTAGTTTTTCGATTGATCGACGAGTTTGTTTTTAGCGATCCATGGCATCATGGCACGCAATTTCGCCCCCACTTCTTCAATCGGATGCTCAGCAGTCAAGCGACGACGGGAGATCAGTGTCGGTGCGCCGGCTTTGTTTTCCAAGATGAAGCTTTTCGCGTATTCACCGGTTTGAATATCTTTCAAACATTGGCGCATCGCGTCTTTGGTTGCCGATGTAACGACTTTCGGGCCGGTTACATATTCGCCGTATTCGGCATTGTTCGAGATCGAGTAATTCATGTTGGCGATACCGCCTTCATAGATCAGATCGACGATCAATTTCAATTCATGCAGACATTCGAAATACGCCATTTCAGGTGCATAACCGGCTTCTGTCAATGTTTCAAAACCAGCTTTGATCAGTTCTACGGCGCCGCCGCAGAGAACTGCTTGTTCACCGAACAAATCAGTTTCAGTTTCTTCACGGAAATTAGTTTCGATGATACCGGCACGACCGCCACCATTGGCCATGGCATACGACAAAGCGATGTCGCGGGCCGAACCGGATTTGTCTTGGTACACGGCGATCAGGTGAGGCACGCCGCCGCCTTGAGCGTAAGTACCGCGCACAGTGTGGCCTGGTGCTTTCGGTGCGATCATGATGACATCGAGATCGGCACGTGGCACGACTTGACCGTAATGAACGTTGAAGCCATGGGCGAAGGCCAGCACCGCGCCTTGTTTCGCATGTGGTGCGACGTTTTCAGCATACACTTGAGCGATGTTTTCATCTGGCAGCAAAATCATGATGACATCAGCTGCTTTGACCGCGTCATTGACTTCGGCTACATTGAGACCGGCATTTTTTGCCTTATCCCATGAAGCGCCGCCTTTACGCAACGCAACCGTGACCTGGCAACCGGAATCATTCAGATTCTGTGCATGGGCATGGCCTTGCGAACCATAACCGATGATGGTGACTTTTTTGCCTTTGATCAGGGAGAGATCACAATCTTTATCGTAGAAAACTTTCATTTTATATCCTGTTTAATTTAAATGATTTTTGCAAACGGCTGTGTGAACAGCCCGGTTCATACTTTGAGAATGCGTTCGCCGCGTCCTATGCCCGAGCCGCCGGTACGCACGGTTTCGAGTATGGATGCGCGATCGATGGAATCGATGAAGGCGTCGAGCTTGCCTTTGTTACCGGTCAATTCTATCGTGTAGGTTTTTTCTGTGACGTCGATGATGCGGCCGCGGAAAATGTCGGCGGTACGCTTCATTTCTTCGCGTTCTTTACCAACTGCTCTGACCTTGATGAGCATGAGCTCGCGCTCGATGTGCGCACCTTCGGTCAGATCCACCACTTTGATCACTTCGATCAAACGGTTGAGATGCTTGGTAATTTGTTCGATGATGTCATCCGATCCGCTGGTGACGATAGTCATGCGCGACAAGGTGGCATCTTCGGTCGGTGCGACGGTCAGGGTTTCGATGTTGTAACCGCGGGCCGAAAACAAACCGACCACGCGCGACAAGGCCCCTGCTTCATTCTCAAGGAGAATGGAAATGATATGTCTCATCACAGATCCTCCGAACCGAGCAACATCTCCGTGAGGCCCTTACCGGCTTTCACCATAGGCCACACATTTTCAGTCTGATCAGTAATGAAATTCATGAACACCAGTCTATCCTTCATCGCAAATGCTTCACGTACCGCACCGTCAACGTCGGCTGGGTTTTCAATTTTCATACCGACGTGACCGTAAGCTTCGACCAGTTTGGTAAAATCAGGCAAAGAATCCATATAGGATTCCGAATAGCGCGAACCGTAATCGATTTGCTGCCATTGTCTGACCATGCCGAGCACACGATTGTTGAGCAGAATGATTTTCGGTGTCAGGTGATATTGTTTACAGGTTGCCAGCTCTTGGATGCACATTTGTATCGAGCCTTCACCGGTAATACAGGCGACCGTCGCATCAGGATTGGCCATTTGCACGCCCATCGCATACGGCAAGCCGACACCCATGGTGCCGAGGCCGCCGGAATTGATCCAACGACGCGGTTTGTCGAAACGATAGTACTGCGCTGCCCACATTTGGTGTTGGCCGACATCAGAGGTCACGAAGGCATCGCCTTTCGTTACTTCCCATACTTTTTCCACTACCGATTGCGGCTTGATGAGCAAATCCGAGCTTGGATACTGGAGACAGTCGCGACCACGCCATTCATTGATCTGCTTCCACCAGGCCGCCAAGGCTTTCGGTTCCGAACGCGTATCACTGGCACTCAGTTGGGCCAGCATTTCCTGCAACACGTCTTTGACATTGCCAACGATAGGAATGTCGACTTTGACGCGTTTCGAAATCGACGATGGGTCGATATCTATATGGATAATCTTGCGCGGGACTGAAGCGAAATGCTTGGTATTGCCGATCACACGGTCATCGAAGCGCGCGCCGATAGCAATGAGCACGTCGCAATGTTGCATGGCCATATTGGCTTCGTAGGTACCATGCATGCCCGGCATACCGACGAATTTATCGTCGCTGGCACGGAACGCCCCCAAACCCATCAGGGTATTGGTACATGGAAAACCCAAGGTGTCGACCAGTTTATTGAGTTCCGGTGAAGCGTGCGCGAGAATCACGCCGCCGCCGGTGTAAATCATCGGGCGTTCAGCTTGCAGCAACAATTGCATCGCCTTGCGAATCTGCCCGGCATGCCCTTTGTCGACTGGCTTGTACGAGCGCATCTCGACTTCTTTAGGATAAGAAAACGTGGTTTTGTGCATGCTGATATCCTTAGGGATATCCACCAGCACCGGACCAGGCCTACCTGTCGTGGCAATGAAGAAGGCTTTTTTGATCGTATCTGCCAGATCGCGCACATCCTTGACCAGGAAATTGTGCTTGACGCAGGGGCGGGTAATGCCGACGGTGTCGCATTCCTGGAAGGCATCTTGCCCGATCACGGCACTGGGCACCTGACCGGAAATGACGACCATCGGTATCGAATCCATATACGCAGTGGCCAGACCGGTCACTGCATTGGTGACACCGGGACCCGAAGTCACCAGCGCCACACCAACTTTATCAGAGGAACGAGAGTAAGCATCGGCCGCATGAATCGCCGCCTGTTCGTGGCGCACGAGAATATGCTGAAACTTATCTTGCTTATAGATTGCGTCGTAGATATAGAGTACGGCACCGCCCGGATAACCGAACACATGCTCCACACCCTCTTCGGCAAGACACTTGACCAGTATCTCTGCGCCTGTAAATTCTGTACTCATTTTATATTGTCCTTTCAAGGTCCATAGGAGATTGATCGGATGTTCTTTCCTGGCGAAATCGCCGTTCCAAAGCTTTTGAGCTGATCTTCCTTTATGCAGTTTCATCTTTTCCTTTACCTCTCCGTTGGAGGGGGTTCCAGACCAGACTTATCTGCTCGTTCAATCAGCGACAGGGCCAGACAACGACAGACTTCTCACGCTTGTGGCATGGGGCAGAACAAACAGCTTCTAATTTAAGCGCACCTGCTGGCACTGACATTGTGGTTCAGTCCGTACAGGCATTGGTTGCTCCCAGATTGAGGAGCCGACTGATAAGGTAATGCGTCGCAGCATTTTGGTCAAGTGACTTTATCGATATAATTTCGCCGTTGTCGTACAGTTTTGCTTACATTCACAAAATTTGAGACACTTTGGACTATTTTTGCTAGCATATGCGCAATTTTAAAACCATCTGCGGCCTTAGTGCTTAATGCACATTTCTGAGAATCGCTGACTAAAATATGACTATTGCCAACAATGGCTACTGATAAAGAACTATCCAACTTCCTTGAGGGGGTCGAAAGACGCGCCTTCAAGCATGCCTTGTATACGGTCAGAAATGAAGAATCGGCGCTGGACATCGTTCAAGAAGCCATGATCAAAATTTCTGAAAAATACGGTGACAAGCCCGCCAATGAGCTGCCGATGTTGTTTCAGCGTATTTTGCAAAACACCATACTTGACTTCTTTCGCCGCGAAAAAGTCCGCAATACTTGGGTCAGCCTGTTTTCGAGCATGACACCAGCCGGAAGTGATGAAAATGACAACTTCGATTTACTCGAAAATTACGCCTCAGAAGAAGGCTCGCAAGCTTCGGAATCGACCGCCGACAAGCTTGAACGCGAACAAGTTCTCAATATTATCGATGATGAAATAAAAAAGCTCCCGGGACGTCAACGGGAAGCATTCCTCATGCGTTATTGGGAGGACATGGATGTGGCAGAAACCGCCTCCGCAATGGGCTGCTCGGAAGGCAGCGTGAAAACCCATTGTTCCCGTGCAACTCACGCATTGGCCGCATCACTGAAGGCGAAAGGAATCCAGCTATGAACTACTCACAACAAGCGCAAGATCTCGACTTTGCGTACAAAATTAAGCGCGCGCTCAATGAGTCTTCCGAGACTCTGCCAGCCGCAACCTTGCAACGGCTGGCACAATCGCGTCAATTGGCACTGTCACGTAAAAAAGCTGCTCCCAGCCGTGTTTTGGCTTGGCGCGGCGTATTGGCCGGTGGTGCCAATTTATCCTTCTCAGGACCGGCGTCTTGGCTCGGTCGGCTTGGTCTGATCATTCCTTTGTTGGTACTGATCGTCGGACTCATGGGAATTTACGAAAATGAGAAACAGCAAGGCATCAGCGAACTGGCCGACATCGATGTCGCTGTATTGGCCGATGAATTGCCGCCGGCCGCGTATATCGACACGGGCTTTAGTGCCTATCTGAACAAAACAGGGGAGTAAGCGTGCTGAGTTTGCGTCATTATTTGTTGAGCTTCTTGATCGCCTGCTGCATGCCGGCGTTGGCCCTGGCCAACGGTGCAACGTCTGCTACGCCTGCCGCTACGCCAGTGACCGCGGCCGGCAAGCCAGCGCAACTCGCAGCGCTCAATACTAAACCCGCCTGGGGCGACCTGTCCATGCAGCAACGCGCGACGCTGGCACCACTGGTTGGCGAATGGCCGCGCATGTCAGAATTTTCCAAAAAGAAATGGCTGGAGATCGCGACGCGCGCGGTTCAGATGAAACCGGATGAGCAAGCGCGCCTGCAAGAACGCATGCGTGACTGGGTAAAATTGAGCCCGGAACAACGGGCCGCCGCGCGCGAAAATTTTGCTCATGCCAACTTGGTCAAGCCGGAATTGAAGTCTGCACAGTGGCAGCAGTACCAGCAGTTGAGTGAAGAAGAAAAGAAACAATTAGCTGCAGAGCATAAAAAACCAAAAAATCTGACAAATTTATCGGTACAAAACATTAAGAATCCGCAGATATTGGCGCCAATCAAGGTTGGCCCCAAGCCTGCGCCTGTCGCGAAACCGCTGAAACCTGTCGTGCCGGCCGGCACGCCTGCCGCCATTCCAGCCTCGACCAGCTTGGTCTCGGCGATGCCGTGAAGCCAAGCTTAACTACGCCGGCGCTGCGACGTCGTTTGCTCTGTATGGTGTATGAAGCGATGCTGTTGTTCGGCATCGTTTTTTCTGTCGGCTTCGTATTCGATGTGCTCAGTCAAAGCCACAATGCCTTGGCTTTGCGGCATGCACGGCAGATCTGTCTGTTTGTGGTGATCGGTGCGTATTTTGTATTTTGTTGGAGTCGCAGCGGTCAAACGCTGGCGATGCAAACCTGGCGTATCCGCGTCACCGATCTCGACGGCAGCCGTTTGCCGCTGCCGAAAGCCGTACTGCGGTACTTGCTGGCCTGGCTGTGGTTCGTGCCGGCCTTGGCCTTGGCGTATCAATTTGAACTGCAAGGCTGGAACATGGTGATCGCGCTGGCGCTCGGCATGCTGGCTTGGGCCATGACGGTGCGGATGTCGCCCGATGGTCAATTTTTGCATGACAGACTGGCCAAAACCCGCCTGACTGAGGTCGCCGTAAAGAATAATTCTCTCACCAGTTGATCAGCGTAGTTTGCGCGCGGCCTGATCAATGCTATTCTGCTGAAATAATTTAACGAGTAGAATGACATGCAACACAAAGCTCCGCGCCGCACGCGTGAACGTATTCTCGAATTATCGCTACGCCTGTTCAATGAATTCGGCGAACCGAATATCACCACGACCGTGATTGCCGAAGAAATGAACATTTCTCCTGGCAATTTATATTATCATTTTCGCAATAAAGACGATATCGTCAATTCCATCTTCACGCAGTTTGAAGCGGAAATTAATAAAAAACTGGCATTTCCTCATGGCCGCAAAGCTAATATTCAGGATATCTGGACCTATCTGCACCTGACTTTTGAGTTGGTGTGGCGCTATCGCTTCTTTTATCGCGACCTCAATGATTTATTGTCGCGTAATCGCACACTCGAACTCAACTTCAAACTCATCCTCGCCCACAAGATCAAAGTCGCGACCGAACTGTGCAATGATCTGCGCGCCGATGGAGAATTTGCCGCCACCGATAGGGATATTGAATCGCTGGCAACCAATATGGTCGTCGTGGCGACTTACTGGCTATCGTATGAATACGTGCGTAATCCGCGTAAGTACACGGAATTACAAACTATGTCGGAATCCCTGGCACGCGGTTGCTACCAAGTCATTTCGCAGATCAGCCCGTATCTGCGCGGTGAAACCAAGCAAGTCTTTGAACAGTTGTCGCAAGATTACTTACGGAAGATCAGCCCCCAATGAAATCTATCTGCGTCTATTGCGGCTCTGCCGCCGGCGTCAGCCCGGCCTATGCCGCGGCGGCGCGTGAGCTCGCCGCCACCTTGGTAGCACAAGACTTACACCTGATTTACGGCGGCGGCAACGTCGGCCTGATGGGCATTGTAGCCGATGAAGTCATGCGTCTCGGTGGCCGTGTGACGGGTGTCATACCGCAAGCGCTGATGGATAAAGAAGTCGGCCATACCGGCTTGACGCAATTGCATGTGGTTAACAATATGCACGAACGTAAAGCATTGATGGCGCAGTTGTCGGATGCCTTCATTGCGCTGCCGGGCGGCATAGGTACGCTGGAAGAATTGTTTGAAGTGTTTACTTGGGCGCAACTTGGCTTCCACAACAAACCTCTGGGCTTACTCAATGTCGCCGGTTTTTATGATGGCTTGCTGACTTTCCTCAGCCATGCGCAAACCCAAGGTTTTTTACTCAGTACGCACCTTGATTTGCTGTTTGCAGAAACTGAAGCCGCCGCCTTATTGGAAAAATTTTCCACTTACCAAGCGCCGACACGGCACAAATGGGTCACACAGCGCGACTTGTAATCGCCGCGCTGGCGCTGGCGGTCTTAAAATGCGGTTTTCCGCCAAATACAGAGTAAAATGCGGCTTCATTCGTCTTTTTAAGTGTTTATTTCAAAATCATGAAATTCTCCAAGCAATTCTCTCTGTATCAATCCGAAGCCACGCAATTCATACAAAGCTTGAAAGCCGCCAATCCAGCGCTTGAGCAAAGTCAACGCGATGGTCGCGCCCTGCTGTGGGACAAAGAACCGGTCGCATTGACGGTACAAAAAGAGTATCTCGCTGCGGATGTGCCGCAAGCCGCCTACGTTTATCAAAACAAAGGCTGAGTCGGCTCGGAAGTAATCCGGTGAGCACTGCCGATCTCGCTGCCATTACCCTACCCGAACTGGTCGGCGGTGACAGTACGCCCGACGTGGTCGATGGCATGGCGTTTGCGCGCCTGTATGGCGAACCCTTGTTTAAATTACCCAACGATTTATACATACCGCCAGACGCGCTCGAAGTCTTCCTCGAAGCATTTGAAGGGCCGCTGGATTTACTGCTGTACCTGATACGCAAACAAAATTTCAATATTCTCGATATTCCGATGGCGCAAGTCACCAAGCAGTATCTGAAATATGTTGAGCAAATCCGTGAGCATAATCTGGAACTGGCGGCCGAATATCTGCTGATGGCGGCCATGCTGATTGAAATCAAATCACGCATGCTGTTGCCATCAAATAAGGCCAGCGATGGCGATGAGGCCGGTGATCCGCGTGCCGAACTGGTGCGCCGCTTGCTCGAGTACGAGCAAATGAAACTGGCGGCCTATGATCTCAACAGCGTGCCGCAACTTGGCCGTGATTTTCTACATGCCCAAGTTTTCGTCGAGCAGCATACGGTGTTGCACTGGCCTGAAGTCGACATCGCCGATATTCAATCGGCTTGGGCCGATATTCTGAAACGCGCGACTCTGGTGGCCCATCATAAGATCAGCCGCGAAGAATTATCGGTACGTGAGCATATGAGCAGTATTTTACGCAAGCTGCAATCAAGCAAGTTCGTCGAATTTTCCGATTTATTCGATCCCAGTCGCGGTGCACCGGTGCTGGTGGTTAACTTCGTCGCCTTACTCGAATTGGCTAAAGAAACTCTGATAGAAATTACCCAAGCGGCCGCCTTCGCGCCCATTTATGTCCGCCTCGCCTACTCGCCCGCGTAAACGCCGGCCGTACGCATTGTTACCTTTAACCGACTTACTCCCTGACCATGAAAATCATTTCATCCATTGAAGAATTGCGCGACCAGCTCAGCGGTCAGTTGCGCACCGCCTTTGTACCGACCATGGGCAATTTGCATGAAGGCCATCTGTCCTTGATCCGTCTGGCAAAGAAACATGGCGACCCGGTGGTCGCATCGATTTTCGTCAATCGTCTGCAATTCGGCCCGAATGAAGATTTCGATAAATATCCACGGACCTTTCAAGACGATGTAGAAAAGCTGGAAAAAGAAGGCGTGTACGTGCTGTTCGCACCAACCGAGAAAGATTTGTATCCGGAACCGCAAGAATTTCGCGTTCGCACCCCTGACCATATCGGCAATATTCTCGAAGGCGAATTCCGCCCCGGTTTTTTCACCGGCGTGACCACGGTGGTATTGAAATTATTTTCTTGCGTACAACCGCGGGTGGCGGTGTTTGGTAAGAAAGATTATCAGCAATTAATGATCATCCGCAATATGAGCAAGCAGTTTGCCTTGCCAACCGAAATCATCGCGGCCGACACCTATCGCGCCGAGGATGGCTTGGCGCTGTCTTCACGCAATATGTATTTATCGCAGCAAGAGCGAGCACAAGCACCGGCCCTGTATGCAGCGCTACAAGAAGTCGCGCTGGAAGTCCGCAACGGTCAGCTCGATCTGTGTGAACTCGAACGCAATGCGATGGCCAAACTGGCGCAGCATGGCTGGCAGCCCGATTATATTTCGATACGCAAGCGTGCTGATCTGCAAGCGCCGTCAGCCGACGATTTGGCGCAGGCCAGCCAGTTAGTGGTTTTGGCGGCAGCTAAGCTCGGCAATACCCGCCTGATCGATAACCTGGAAATTTGATGCAGCTCCCGGCGCGTCTGGCTCTGTGTATCCTTACCCTACTGGCCAGTTCTGTGGCTAGTGCGGCACTGTGCGTAATCGACGATGCCGGCCGCAATGTCTGCCTGGAGCGGCCGGCGCAACGTATCGTCAGCTTGGCACCGCATGCGACCGAATTATTATTCGCCGCCGGTGCCGCCACGCGCGTCATTGCCGTCAGCGACTACAGCGATTACCCGCTGGCAGCGCGCAACTTGCCTTCGATAGGCAATGTGTTCGCCATCGATACTGAGCGCTTGTTGGCAATTCAACCGGATTTGGTCGTCATCTGGGGTACCGGCAATGCACGTCAATTGGCGCAGCAGTTGCGTAACAAGCATATCCATGTGTTTGAGAGTGAACCGCGCGATTTTGAGACGGTAGCCAGTTCCATCGAACGCTTGGCCTTGTTGGCCGGTACCGAGGCGCTCGGCCGACCGGCTGCGGCCCAGTTTCGGCAACGCTTGGCGGGGCTGCGTGAACGCTACCGCCAACCGGCTTCAACGCCGCCGCTGACGGTGTTGTATCAAGTCTGGAAGCAACCGTTAATGACTCTGAATGACGAGCACCTGATTTCTGCCGCGATTCGTTTATGCGGCGGAAAAAATCCTTTCGGCCTGCTCAAGGAAACCAGTCCGACCATCACGACCGAGGCCGTGCTGGCTGCCGATCCGGCGATGATCGTCACCGGTGCCGACAATACCGACAGTCTGATGCAGTGGCGCACATTGCCGGTCTTGCAAGCGGTACGCAAGAATCATTTGGTGGCCATCAAGGCCGACTGGCTCAATCGTGCCGGTCCCCGTATTCTCGACGGTACTGAGGCGCTGTGCAAAGAGATCGCTCAAGTACGCAAACCATAGCCAGCTCTCCTTCCGAGCACAATACGACCGCTCTCAGCGACCTTACCCCGCAAGCTACAACACTCCTTTTTTTCAGAAAGCAAAAATGCGTAAAGGCATACTCTTGGCCGGCTCGGCTTACACGCTGTGGGGTTTATTCCCAGTATTTTTCAAATTACTGCACACCGTGCCTTCGCTGGAAATTTTATTGAACCGCATGATTTGGTCCTTGCTGTTCTTAATGATGGTGTTGGCCGCACGCCGCCAATGGAGTTGGATCGATGAGGCGCGACGCCAGCCGCGCTTGATCGCGCGCTTTATTTTCAGCGCACTATTTTTGTCGAGTAACTGGTTTGTGTATATCTGGGCCATCAATGATGGCCGCGTCATCGATACCAGCCTCGGGTATTTCATGACGCCTCTAGTGAATATTTTGATCGGTTCGGTGTTTCTCAAGGAAAGACTGCGCACCGGCCAATGGATCGCCATCGCCTTAGCTGCCGTCGGTGTGTGTTGGATGACGCTGCAAACCGGTCATCTACCTTGGGTGGCACTGGTGTTGGCAGCCACCTTCGGCACCTATGGCTTGCTGCGTAAAACCGCGCCACTCGGTGCACTCGAAGGCTTGTCGCTGGAAACGGCCTTGCTGTTCCCATTTGCCATCGCCTATCTGGCGTGGCTGACTTGGCATGGTCAGAATGCGCTACTGAGCAGCAGCACCGAGGTCAGCCTGTTACTGGTGCTGGCCGGGCCGGTCACGGCCATTCCGCTGCTCTTGTTTGCCGCCGGTGCGCGCCGCTTGCCGATGACCACACTTGGGTTTTTGCAATACATCGCTCCCTCGGTACAGCTTTTGTTGGCTATTTTGGTCTTCCACGAAGTGCTCGATCCGCATAAATTGCTCGGCTTTGCCGCCATTTGGTTAGGACTGCTGATCTTTTCAGCCGAAGGTTTATGGGTAGGTTGGCGCAGCGCAACACGCTGACAAGGCAATCAGGGGGAGTAGCCTGGAATCAGGCAAGCTCCTCCTTTTTATGGTAAAGTCGCGCTTCGCTAGGGGTCCTGGAGTATTTTCCGGGTGAGAGAGTCCCTTCTACCTGATCTGGATAATGCCAGCGAAGGGAAGCGCAAAGTCTCCCCCTGCTTTGTCTGCTCCCACGCCGGTCATTACCGCCTTGAGAGCCAAACACCATGTTCCCCCCCATTCCCTTGTCGTCCCGTCTGCTGCGCCGCTCTGTGCTGGCCTTCTCCATCCTTGAGGCTTGGTCATTGGCACCGCAGGCGCTGGCAGCCGACAATGCTGGTGTGGCAGCCGTCACCATCAGCGGCAACAAGGCAGCGGTAGCCGACAATAGCTATGGCGGCGGCTACCTCGACACACCCGCGTTAGAAGTACCGTTTTCAATCAATGCTTGGTCAGCCCAGAAAATGCAAGATTGGCAAGTACGACAAAGCACCGACCTCATGAAGTACGATGCCAGCGTCAATGAGGCCTACAATGCGATCGGCTATGCCGAGCAATTTTCGATACGCGGCTTTGCACTCAACAATGAGAGCAGTTACCGCAAAGATGGCTTTGCGATTCCGGGTGATGCCTCGATCCCCTTGGAAAACAAGGAAAGAGTCGAGATACTCAAGGGCTTGTCCGGTTTCCAATCGGGCTTGGCGACACCGGGCGGTATACTCAATTACGTCACCAAGCGGCCGACCACGAGCGATTTACGCACCATCAACACCGAAATATCGGAACGCGGCACACTCTATGGTGCGGCTGACCTCGGTGGCATGTTTGGCAATGGCCAATTCGGCTACCGCTTCAATGTCGCCGAGGAACGCCTGCGCTCGTATGTGAAAGGCGCGAACGGCGAACGCCAATTTTTCTCGGCAGCATTCGACTGGCATTTGTCGCGCCAAGCATTGCTGCAACTTGACGTCGATTACCAGCACAAATCTCAGCTTTCGGTGCCGGGTTTCCAATTGACCAATGGGACTAATCTGCCGCAAGGTATCCGTGCCGACACGATGCTCAATAACCAAGCTTGGGCCAAACCGGTCGATACGCGCGACAGCAACCTCGGCGCACGTTTTGAATACCGTTTCAACGATGACTGGAGCGCCAGCGCCGCGGCCAACACACATCAATTCAAACGCAACGATTACACGGCATTTCCCTATGGATGCAACGGTGCGGCTGGTTATTGTGCCAACGGTGACTACGATGTGTATGATTATCGCAGTCTCAATGAATCAAAAACTTTAAGCGCCATGCAAGCCTTGCTCAAGGGTCGTTTCGTACTCTCTGGGCAGCAGCATGAATTCGCCAGCGGTATCAGCAGCAGCGAGCGACGCGACTATTTCGCCGATTATGTCTATGATTTTGTCGGCACCAGTAACATTTACCAAACGGTCGCACTGCCAGCGTCGCCCAATCAACAGGGTGCCGCCACCTGGCGTCGCACCGACCGTGAACGCGCCGTGTTCGCGCAAGATATCGTCAGCTTGGCACCGGACTGGAAATTACACTTAGGCTTACGCCATGTTCAGATCGAACGGCGCGAGCTCGACAATCCCGGGTATAACAACAACTATCTGCTGTCGAATGGCGCCGTGGTCTACCAACCGGTTCAGAAACTGGCTTTGTACGCATCGTTTGCACAAGGTTTGGAACATGGTGGCATTGCCCCGTTCGGTACCGTCAATGCCAACAATATGCTCAATCCCAGCAAGTCCAAGCAATGGGAAATCGGCGTCAAGCGCGAAGTCTCGCGCGACGTCAGTGTGAATCTGGCCTTGTTCGAAATTAAAAAAACACTCGAGTACATCAATGGCAGCAATGTCTACGTACAAAATGGCACGGCCAGACATCGTGGTATGGAATTGACCACCCAAGTCAAACTGGCACCGCAATGGCAGCTCGGTGCCAGTGCAGCCTGGCTCAAAGCCACCCAGCGCGATACCGGTGAGGCTATGCTCGATGGCAAACGCGTGCTCAATGTGCCGCAATGGAAGTCGACCGTATATGTCGACTACGCCGTCGCCAACGGCGTCAATCTCAATGCCAGTTGGCAGTACAGTGGTAACAAGGCGTACAACCCCGACAACAGCGTGATCGTGCCCGGTTACCAAGTCTTCAACCTCGGCGCACGCTATGTGACGATGATCGGCCATACCCGCACCACACTGCGTTTGAACATCGATAATGTCTTCGATAAATTCTACTGGCGCGATGCGACGCAATCCTTGGGCGGCTATTTATTCCCGGGCGCGCCGCGGATTGCCAAATTGTCGGCGCAGTTTGAGTTTTAACTCACGCCCTTGATGTTGATGTTGATGCCGATTGGCAATCTTGGCAAAACTTGGTTCCAAGCGACCGTCACGTCGCTCCTGCGCGCTTTTGGCAGAAATCCAGCGACGTTCGTGCTTAACTGAAAATGCCGGAAATTATCGCGTTTTCAGTGCGAAAAACGACACTGGGTTCCCGCCAAAAGCATGCGGGAATGACGAGGCTGCGGCATGCGGGAATGACAAGGTGTGCGGTGTTTCAGGTATAAAAATGCGTCCATCAGACTTTTGCGACAGCCTCTTCAGGGCGGCGATGGATAGCTCCCTTCCTGATGATTCCAAACCAGTCACCAACACCCGAGTGTTGCACCTCGTCAGACATTGGCACGCACCAGAAAGTCAACCCCGACTTCGCGCCAGCATTCTATTTCTTTCTGCAACCAATACGCCACGGTCGGATGCACGGTGACCCAAGCGCGGCGCATTTCGAGTTCTATGCCTTTTTTCATCTTCAGGCGTATGTCTTGGTAATCGATCTCGGCGCGCGAGTGCATCAGCATCACGGCCAGCCGCATGCTCAACACCGCCTTGGCAAAATCGGGATCGGTCAAACCCTCGCCGATCTTGCGCAGATTCCCTTTTTGACAGAGTATCAGTTTGCTCATGATGCGCTGCTCGCTGGTGGTAAAACCGGCCAGATCAGCGTTTTCTATCATGTACGCACCATGCTTGTGGTAACCGGTATGCGACACCACCATGCCAACCTCATGCAATTTGGCGCTCCAGATCAGCACCGGCAGGTACTCATCGCTGGCCGGTTTGAGTTGCTGGTACAGTGACTTCACCATGTCGGTCACGCGATTGGCGCGTGCCAGATCGGTGTGAAACAAGGCGGCCATCTTTTGCACCGAGACTTCGCGGCGATCACGCTTGGTCGAGCGTAGATAGAGATCCCACATGACGCCCAAACGCAAGCCGGCTTCGATCGGTTGCAGGATTTCGATATTGAACTCGCTCATCAAGCCTATCAATACCGCCAAACCGCCAACCAGCATGGCCACGCGTTCCGGCTTGACACCGTTTAATTCCAAGGCGTCGATGTGACCACATTGTATGCAGTACTGTCTGAGCGCATTGAGGCCAGCCAGCGTCAATTTGCCGTCGCCCAGCCCATTTCGGGCAATCGCATCGGCAATCGCACGCATCGTACCGGACGAGCCGTAAGCTTTACGCCAGTGCTGTGGTTGATAAAAATGCGCGGCATCTTCGAACATCGAACGGGCCGATAAGACGGCAGCGGCAAACGCCGCTTCGGTGAGCCTGCCATCTGGAAAAAACTGTGCGCTGGTTCGCACCGTACCGATGCTGAACGATTCGACCCGCAGAATGTCTTGTCCACGCCCGAGTATGACTTCGGTCGAGCCCCCGCCGATGTCCATGACCAAGCGCCGTTCGCCGGCAATGGCGACGGCATTGGCGACCCCCATGTAAATCAGTCGGCCCTCTTCTTCGCCGGAAATAACTTCAATGCTCGAACCGATCGCCGCTTCGGCCAGCGGCAGTAAAATCGCCGCATTTTTAGCGATGCGTATCGTATTGGTCGCCACCACGCGCAGTTGATCGATCGGGTAGGCATTGAGAATGGCACGGAAACGGCCCAGGCAAGCAATTGCCGCACGCATGGCCTCCTCAGTCAGATTACCGTCGGCATCGAGCCCTGCGGCCAAGCGTAGCGGTTCACGGGCACTTTTCACCACACGAATCACCCCGCCTTCGTGGCGTGCGATGTGCATACGGAAACTGTTGGAACCCAGGTCGACGGCAGCCAGCATGGCTCTATCCTTTTTTAACGGTAAATTCCGGGGCTAAGCTGAGCCCGCGTATTAAATGATACTAATCATTCTTTATGACCTCATGGTGACCCGCTGACAGCGCCGGCGCTTCACTCGGGCGTAAAAAAGCGCTGGCCCATCGCGTCGAGTCCGGTGCTGCTCAAAATTTCAGCGAGACGTTCACCGGGGCGTTTCGCCGGGGTCCCCTTGTATTGCGCGATGATTAATTCGTTTTTCATCGAATGTTCCCATCCTACCAGCTCAGTGACACGCACTTGATAACCATGTGCTTCCAGCTGCAAACAACGTAACACATTCGTGATCTGGCTACCGAACTCGCGCGCATGGATGGGGTGACGCCACATTTCCGACCACGGATTATCACGTGCCACAAGTGTTTTCAGGCTGCGCAGATGCGCCGCTACTTCGGCTTGGCAACACGGTACCAAGACGATGAATTTGGCCCGTTTTTTCAGGGCAAACTCAATCGCATCATCGGTCGCAGTATCGCAGGCATGCAGCGCGGTGACGATGTCTATGCTAGCAGGCAAAAGCGCCGAGGTGGTGGAGGCGGCCACCGACAAATTCAAAAACGACATGCCGGGAAAGCCCAGCCGCTGCGCCAGCTCGGTCGATTTTTGCACCAACTCGTCGCGTGTTTCGATACCGTAAATACGCGCTTGGCTGTTAGCCTGCTGCGCTTTGAAAAACAAGTCGTACAGGATGAAGCCAAGGTAGGATTTGCCAGCGCCATGATCGACCAAACTGATGGCAGCATGATCTTGCTGCAATTCGAGCAGCAACGGTTCAATGAATTGATATAAATGATAAACCTGCTTGAGCTTGCGGCGACTGTCTTGGTTCAATTTACCGTCACGCGTAAGAATATGCAATTCTTTGAGTAATTCCAGCGATTGACCAGGACGAATTTCGTGTTTTTCCGCCGCAGCACTCGTGGCCGCGATGTCTTTCCGCTTTGGTTTGGATACAGATTTGGCTGCTGACTGTTGCATAAGAAAGATTCCGTTGAACTGATCAGGAATGATAGGCGATTTGAGCCGGCAAGAAGCGGCCGACGATGAATAAATAGCACTCGCCAAAACACCGGCTGAAAAACAAAAAGGACTCAGGTTTTCACCTGAGTCCTTCGTCTTGGTAGGCCGTGCGGGATTCGAACCTGCGACCAACGGATTAAAAGTCCGCTGCTCTACCAGCTGAGCTAACGACCCAAAACTTGCTGAAAAAAATCTATTTGTCCAACACAATAACAATCGTGTGTTGAACTGTTTGTATTCGTGGTAGGCCGTGCGGGATTCGAACCTGCGACCAACGGATTAAAAGTCCGCTGCTCTACCAGCTGAGCTAACGACCCGAAAGACCGAGATTATATGGCGTTCCGGCCTCTCTGTCAATCCCTGCAATGGGATTAGTTCCTGCGCCCTGCTTTGCGCCGGTTTCCTTCACATTGCAGCGTGTCTTTTTCAGCTGATTCGGCGGCTTACTTCTGCGTCGCCAAGCGGTTCTTAGCCGCCTGTGCGGCTTCGCTGTCGGGGTAGTGAGAGATCAGGCTTTCCAGCGTTTTCTTACTCGCCTGCTTGTCTTTCAATTCGCCATAACAAACTGCCGTATTGAGCATGGCATCAGGCGCTTTCGGATGATCGGGGAAAGTTTTACTCAACTGCTGCATGGCGACGATGGTGTTCTTACAATCGCGTTGTGCGTAATAGGAATTGCCGAGCCAATACAAGGCCGAGCCGGCATAGGCCGATTGCGGATAGGTCGTCATGAAACTGCCGAAAGCGCTGCCGGCGTTTTTATAATCGCCATCTTTGAACAAGCTCATCGCATTATCAAAGCTGCGTTGTTCGTTGACTTCGACCACGGCGTCTTTCCCATCTACCGTCACGCGTTTGGGTTCGATCTTGCGCAAGCGATTATCGAGGTCGACGTAGAAATCTTGCTGGCGACGTTGGGTGTTAGCGACATCATTGGCCAGCACTTCGATTTGGCCACGTAATTTGGCTATATCAGCGCGCAATTGTTCATTATCATTGGCTAATTCCAGCGCGGTGTTTTTGTCGGCCTTGCGCTCGAGGGTGCTATCGAGACGCGCGTTGACCGCCTCTATCTTGGCGCGCACATCGAGAATCGCTTTACGCGCCTCATCATCATCAAACAAGCCGGCCGATGCCAGTGCAGGAGTGAGAGCAGCAAGCAGAGCGGCAAGCAAAACAGGCGTACGGAAACAATGAATTTTCATGGCAATCTGAAATAAGTACAGCAGGTATGCAGAGGGAAAAACACGCCGACCCGAAGAGCGCAGTCGGCGTACACGGATCAGGCCAATTATCCTGGCGCTGATCAGACACAACAATTACTTGTAGACGATATCGGCACGACGGTTTTCCGCCCATGAGGCTTCATCATGACCACTGGCTTTTGGTTTTTCTTTGCCCAGCGATACCGCTTCCAATTGCGCTTCCGGCACACCGAGCAAGCTCATCGATTTACGAACGGCTTCGGCACGTTTCTGACCGAGCGCGAGATTGTATTCGCTGCCACCGCGTTCATCGGTATTACCTTGAATCAGAATGGTGCGCGCTTTGTTCGAGCTCAGGTATTTCGAGTGCGCTTCGACCACGCCCTTGTAATCATCTTTGACGGCATAGCTGTCGTAATCGAAGTACACGCTGCGTTTGGCCAGCACACCTTGAGGATCATTGAGCGGATCGGTGGAACCGGTATCAACCGTGCGAATCGCGTTCGGATCTGCTGGCGGCGGGGTGGTGGTCGCGATTGGTTTGTCTTCGATTTTTGCCTTTGCTTCCAACGGTACATTGGAAGTACAAGCAGCCATCAACACGACACTCGAGGCGAGCAAAGCCAGAGTTTTGGATTGGGAAGTAAAGCGCATAGTTTCTCCTGGTATAAAAAATGACTACAGTTCAAAGCCGCTCTGAATAAATGTCAGAACCACCTATTTCATGAAAGGACCCCAAGTGGGTTCCCGAATATCTCCGGCCTGCACCGTCAATTTCTGTTTTACCTTGCCATCGACACTGACCACGGCCAGTGCACCGCGCCGCCCGGCTTCGGTAGCGTACATGATGTAGCGTCCGTTAGGAGAAAAACTCGGCGATTCGTCCTTGCTGCTGTCGGACAGGCGCTGCTCCTGGCTGCTGCCGAGATCGAGTGCATAGAGTTGGAATTTACCATCGCGCCGGGAAATATACGCCAGCGTGCGGCCATCCGGTGAAATACGTGGAGTGATGTTATAGCTGCCGTTGAAGGTAACTCGACTGGCTTCACCACCGCTGGCATTCATGCGGTAAATCTGCGGGCCACCACTGCGATCACTGAGAAAATAAATCGATTGGCCATCGGCAGAAAATTGCGGCTCAGTATCAATGCTGTTGCTGTTAGAGAGACGACGTAGCCCGGTACCGTCGGCATTGACCGAATAAATTTGCGTCAGGCCGTCGCGCGATAAGGCGATCGCCAAGCGGCTGCCATCGGGTGCCCAAGCTGGTGCCGAATTACTGCCCTTATAGTTGGCGACGATGCGGCGTTCACCGCTGAGCAAGTTCTGCACCCAGACCACCGGCTTTTTAGTCTCGAATGAGACATAGGCCAGCTTACTGCCATCGGCCGACCACGCCGGCGAAATGATAGGTTCGTTCGAGCGCAGCGCTACTTTCACGCCCTCGCCGTCGGCATCGGCGATTTCGAGGCGGTACTGGGCACCGGATTTCGTCACGTAGGCGATGCGGGTAGAAAATGCACCGCGCACGCCAGTCAATTTTTCATAGATATCGTCGGCGATTTTATGCGCGCTCTGGCGTAGGCCAAGCGCCGGGGCTGCCACGGCAAAACCCGACAAGGTGTTGGCTTTCAAGGTATCGAGCAACTTGTAACGGACATCAAAGCGGCCGTCAGCCAAGCTATGGACACTGCCGATCGCGAGTGCCTCAGCACCCTGCTTTTTCCAGGCGTCGAAATTGATCAACGCGGTTTCGGCCAAAGGCGTATCGCTGCTGATGAGTTTAAAATAGCCGCTGCGGCTCAGGTCGTCGCGAATAATGCCCGATATTTTTTGCGGTGCCAGCGCTTCATCGGCAAAATCGGCCAGCGCCAAGGGAATTTGGTTCGATCCGACGCCAGAGACTTCGATGCGTAATTGTGCCTGAACCGGCGCACCGGCCAGCAGCAGGACCGTGCCGGCCAGCACTCCACCGACTGAAATTTTTTTCATCCAAGGCATCATTGAGAATTACTCTTCTTTCATTTTGTAATGCAGATCCAAATTCACGGCGGCATTGCCCGATTTATCTTTGGGAAATGGCTGAGACTTTTCTATACCCTTAGCGACGGCTTCATCAAAGCCGGGAATACCGGACGATTTGAGCTTGCGAATAGGGCCACGTAAAGAACCATCTGGTAATAATTCGATATGATAGTCGACGGCAGGATTACCGGCGACCATATCTGGCACATTGTAAATCGTGTTAGCGCGAATTTTGGCCGCAATCGTTGCGCCGTAACTCGGATCGCCGCGATTATTGCCCGTCGATTTGGCCGCCGTCCCATTACTGCCGTTGCCACCGGCAGCGCTGACGCCGGCTTGAGCGTTGAGACGCGACATATTTTCTTTGAATGCCTTGTCACGGGCAGCTTGGTCTTTCGCCAATTGCTGCTTGCTCGCTTGATCCTGGCGCTCTTTATCTTGCACTTTTTGCTTGTCATTATCTTTTTTAGCTTGCAAAGCGCGTTCTTTATCTCGTTTTTGCAATTCTTTTTCTTGCGCCAGCAAATCGGCGGCACGTTGCTCTTGCTTGCGCTCTTGTTCACGCGCTTGTTCACGTTCCAGTGCCAGTTTCTTCTGCTTGGCCAGATTCAATTTTTGTTTTTCTTGCTGAAGAGCAATTTCTGGATCTTCCAGCACTGGCTCGGGCGGCCGTGGTGCGGCCACGATTTCACGTTCTACCGGAGTTGGCGGTGGCGGCGGTGGCGGCTCTGCCAGCGGTGCGGCAGCTTCACGCGTAGTCAGATCCCAGACTTCGGCTTCGACGGCGACAGATTGCTCATTTTGCCAGTGTATGCCTATCCATAAGAATAAAATCAAGAATAAATGAACCAGTGCGGCCAGCACAGGCGCACGCCATTGCCCCGTTTTCTGCCGAGAAAAGTCATCGTAGTGAGGCGAAGGTGTTTGAATCATAAGCTTGTTTGACTTGCCGACACAGTCATGGTTCCGCAAAAAATGCACATAAATACTGAAATAAGCCCTGACAGGTGATAATTGCAATGCAACATCGCTGCGGCTGAAATTATAAACCCGTCACCCGAGATTGCTGCAAGATAATTCCGACTATCAGCTACTTTGATAATAAGCGAGGAATAAACCCAGCGTTACACTGAGTACTTGCTCTTGCTGCACCGCATCCAACGCCGCCTGCCCCATCGCAACTTGGGGCCAAAAAGCCAGCGATTTCAATTGCCCAAGCAACATATCGGCCATCAGTACCGGATCAGCGGCACGTAGTTGCTGGTCGGCTTGGGCCGCGCGCAGCCAACTGACAATCGCAGTTTCACTCCCGCGCAGGCGGTCGACGATGTCGCGGGCACGCTCTGGTGTATGAATCGTCGCCGCGACGGCAACGCGAACCAGATCGAGGAAGTCCAGATCGCCGAACATGTGCAGTTTGCTTTGCAGAAAAGGCCGCAATTGCTCACTGAGCGCCACGCCGTGCTGATACAGCAAATGTTGCTCGGTCGTGGCACTGTGCCAGAGCTGCAGCAATATCGCCTCAAACAAATCTTCCTTACCGGGAAAATGGTTGTACACGGTACGCTTGGAGACACCGGCCGTGGCAGCAATCTGATCCATGCTGGTGGCGGCAAAACCGTTGCGGCGAAATTCGGCTATCGCAGCCTGCAAAATGGCGGCGCGTTTACGATCAGTCTGACGCTCTGGTACAGTCATAAAAAAAATCCATCGAGAAACACCTGCAATGCAAGTATTTTACACTAGCTGGTTTACTTCTCCTTAAAATAAAACTACACTGTGTAGTGTAATATTGCCGAACGGAATCTCACAGGCACCCGCTTTCATTTCTGCAGCAGCCCTACGCGCACTGCCTCAACCAGGATGACCATGAACACCGCACGCACTCAGCACGAAATGGCACCAAACCCGGCACCAAGCCCGGCACTGAAACAAGGCAAAAAATTTCTCAACCAGCGCCGTATTAAAGAGCCAAGTTTTTTGAAAACACTGCGCATCGCCTGGCGTTTCCTGTTTAATAAGCCGTCGAACACTGTGCCCAGTGGCAGCATTCCTGTGCATGAATTGAGCTTGGCTCAATTGCTCGCCGCCCCCGACCAGACCCTGTACCGGCTCGGTCACTCGACCCTATTAATGAAATTGCACGGTGCTTTTTTCCTCACCGACCCGGTGTTTTCTGAGCGTGCCTCGCCATTTCAATGGATGGGACCGCAGCGCTTCCACCAAGCACCAATCAGCATCGCCGACCTGCCACCGATCAAAGCGGTACTGTTATCGCACGACCATTACGATCACCTTGATCGCGCTGCCATTCTGCAACTGGCCGATAAAGTCGAATTTTTTCTCACGCCCATCGGCGTTGGTGAGCGCTTGATCAGTTGGGGCATTGCCGCGGAAAAGGTCAAACAATCGAGCTGGTGGCAAAGTCGCCGCTTGCATGAAATCGACTTCGTATTCACGCCGGCACAACATTTTTCCGGGCGCAGCCTGAGCGACTGCGATCAATCTTTGTGGGGGTCTTGGACTATCCTGACGCGCGACCAAAGAATTTTCTTCAGCGGCGACTCCGGCTATTTCCCCGGTTTCAAGCAAATCGGGGATGCCTACGGGCCCTTCGATCTGACCCTGATAGAAACCGGTGCTTATGATGAACAATGGCCCGACGTGCACATGCAGCCGGAACAATCGCTGCAAGCCCATCTCGATTTGCGCGGCAAGTATTTGCTGCCGATTCACAACGGTACCTTCGATTTGTCGTTGCATGCCTGGTACGAGCCGTTCGAGCGTATCGTGGCACTGGCGGCGGCCCAGCAAGTACGCATCAGTACGCCACAAATGGGGGAAGCGGTCGACATCAGCGAGCCGCAAGTGGGCCAGCGTTGGTGGTTGTTTCCCCATACCCGGCGCGAACCGATGGCCTTGCAAGCGGCACTGGCAGAGTAAACCAAGCTGGCAGAAATGGTCAAAATCTGAAAGATTTCTCGCAAGCAATTCGAGACAATGGATTCCTCGCTACTTCCCTGCGCCGCCATGCCCCATCCCTTCTCCCCCTCGGCTTTCTCATCCCGCGCGGCCAGCGCTTGGGCCGCAATCATAAAATCCGCACGAACACTCAAGCGACCATTCGTGCGTCTGTTGCGTGCGGTGCGGAACGAAGCCAGTGTAAAACTGGAAAAACCAAGCAAAGCCATGCGCGACGGTGCCTTGTATCTGCCGGAATTCCGTGGTCGTTTGGTGAAACAATACGCCTTTGATTCCAATCAACTCATTATGTCGAATGGCCAGTTGCTTCTGATACCAACAAAATCGCTGGCTGTGCCGCCCCTTACTGTCGCAGCACCTGCACCAGCAACTGAGGCTCGCATTGACAACAACACGCCGGTGCTTGAGCCTACGGCATCATCGAGTTCCTCGCTTGACGACACCTCGCTTAACGAGGCACTGTCTGAAATATCGTCTGATCCGTATGTCTACACCGACGAAGATTATGGGTTCAGCCAAGCTGACATCAAGGAATTGAGCAGATTAAGTCTGCCCGACCAGCTCGATGTCGCCGCCAGCCCAGCGCCACTCGCGCTGCAATTCACGCTCAGCGAAACCGATGCCACCCTGCCCAAGGCGCAGCACAATTGGCCGCCACTCAAACCGCAACATCATTTATCACTCCTGCGGGTGCGCAGTTGTCCGCAATTTCGGCTCTCCAGCCACCACGCCACGCGCCCGAGAATCGAGCCGATGCTATTCGGGACTAGAAATCCGGAACTCGATGTCCTCGTCACTCACTTGTAGCAGCCGAAAAAAAAGCCGCGATCGCGGCTTTTCTTCTGCTTTACTGCTGAACAACTTAATGGATCGTCGCAAGCGACGATGGAAAAGACTCTGGAAGCGGTTTGCATCCCCTCCCATCGCGTCGCTCCTTCGTCGCTCACCGGCCAAAAGAGGCTGTCGCAAAAGGGTAGTGAGTCGGTATCATTACCCTGACTGGTGGCCACGTCATTCCTGCGCGCTTTTGGCAGGAACCCAGCGGCGTTCGTGGTTAACTGAAAATGCCAGAAATTGTGGCATTTTCAGTGTAAAAAACGACACTAGGTTCCCGCCAAAAGCATGCGGGAATGACGAGGTATACGGTGTTTCAGGTGTAAAAAAAGCGTCCATCAGGCTTTTGCGACAGCCTCTGAAGGCCGGGGTTTCAAACCCTAGTCAGATTTTTGATGATAAGCAGTAACGCGTTCCACCTCATTCTTGGAACCGAGGAAGACCGGTACCCGCTGATGCAAAGCCGTCGGCTGCAAATCGAGCATGCGCACGCTGCCATTGGTGGCAGCACCACCGGCTTGTTCGACGATGAAGGCCATAGGATTGGCTTCATACATCAGACGCAATTTGCCGGCCTTGTCCGGTTCACGCAAATCGGCCGGGTACAGGAAAACCCCGCCGCGATTCAGAATACGATGTACGTCAGCCACCATGGAGGCGACCCAACGCATATTGAAATCGCGTTCGCGCGGGCCGGTTTTACCCGCCAACAGTTCATCGACATAGCGCGTAACCGGCGCATGCCAGTGACGCATATTCGAGGCATTGATAGCAAATTCACTGGTTTCCTGCGGAATTTGCATATTGCGCTGAGTTAATACCCAAGAACCCATTTCACGGTCGAGCGTGAAGCAATTGACGCCGTTCCCTGTGGTGAAAACCAGTACGGTTTGTGGGCCGTAGACGGCGTAACCGGCGGCGACTTGCTTGCTGCCAGGCTGGAGGAAATCTTGCTCAGTCGGTGCCGCCATCCCATCCGGTGCTTTGAGCACGGAAAAAATTGTTCCGATCGACACATTGACGTCGATATTGCTCGAACCATCCAGCGGATCGAACAACAACATGTATTCGCCCATAGGATAACGGTTAGGAATAGGATGGATGGTTTCCATTTCTTCCGATGCCATCGCAGCTAAATGGCCACCCCACTCATTGGCTTCGAGCAGAATCTCATTCGATAAAATATCGAGTTTCTTCTGTACTTCACCCTGAACATTTTCACTGCCTGCCGTGCCGAGAACTTCTCCCAGCGCACCCTTGCCGACCGCATGGCTGATGGTTTTACAGGCGCGCGCAACCACTTCTATAAGAAGCCGCAATTCGGCCGGAATCGAATTGTTGAGGCGCTGTTCTTCGACCAGATACTGGGTCAGGCTGACACGTTTCATAATGATCCTTATTGAGAGACAAAAGATGCGCTTCGTGCAGGGCGAAGCGCAGATAACACAAGCCGAAGCTTAAGCGGCGGCGGCCAAGGCTTTACTGACCACTTCCAGCACATCGTTCGAGAGTTTTTTACTGTCGGCCACTTTGCGTAAAGCGGCTTTCATTAATTCTTGCAAGGCCAACGGGTATTTCTGCCAGCGGTCGAGACTGCGTGCCAGACGGGCCGCCACTTGCGGGTTGGTTTTATTAAGAGCAATCACCAGTTCAGCCCATAAGGCGTAACCGCTGCCATCGGCAGCATGAAAGCGCGCCGGATTCGCGTTGCAAAAGCTGAAAGTCAAGCTGCGCGCGCGATTCGGGTTACCCAGTGTGAACGCGGCGTGCGCCATCAAGCCGCGCACCACGGCGACATCAGTGGTATCGGCCACGGCTTGCAAGGCAAACCATTTATCGATGACCAAGGCTTCTTGTTTGAAGTCGCGGTAAAATTTCTTCAGGCAGGCCAGCGCCTGTATGCGTTGCCTTGCATTGCCTTTGAAATTCGTCAGTGCTGCCAGCGCCGCCAAACGGTCTGTCATATTCTGCGCCTCGTCGAACTGCGTCAGTGCCAGCGCGAACGTGCTGCTGTCAGCCCACTCAAGCAAATAAGACAGGGCCAGATTTTTCAAACCGCGCTTGGCCATGGAAGCGGCATCGGGGCTGTACTTACCGGGCGTCAGATTACTTTCATACGCACTGAGCAATTCGACGCGTAAATGCTGCGTCAGCGTGCTGCGCATGAATTGCCGCGCGCGATGAATCGCTTGCGGATCGACTACCTCAAATTGTTCGGCAATCATCAATTCCGATGGCAGGGTCAACACCAGTTCGCGGAACGCCGGATCGAGCGTCGTGTCAGCGAGGGTGCTGCGTAGGGCGGCAATGAAGGCTTCATCGAGTTCCAGCGGCAGCTCGTCTTGCACGGCGCGAGTGAGCTTGACCAAACGGCGTGTGGCCAGACGCTGGCCGGCTTCCCAGCGATTGAACGGGTCGCTGTCATGCGCTAACAAGAGGCTGAGATCGGCATCGCTGTAGTCGTAGTCCAGCACCACTGGGGCTGAAAAATTACGCAACAGCGATGGCACCGGCGCGGCTGCCACATCGGTAAACAGGAAGCTTTGGCTGGCTTGGCACAATTCCAGCACCAGCGACGTGGCACCGGCCGTTTGTGGGTAAGCCTCGCAGTGCAACGCGATATCATTGCCGGCAGCATCGAGCAAGCCGAGCGCGACCGGAATATGGAACGGCAGTTTTTCTGCCTGCCCTGGCGTAGCCGGGCAAGATTGCGTCAGCGTCAGCGTATAACTGCGTTGTTCCGCATCATAGCTGCCGACGGCATGCACGCGCGCGGTGCCGGCTTGGCTGTACCAACGTTCGAATTGACTCAGATCGCGGCCGCTGGAATCGGCCATGGCGGCACGGAAATCATCGCAGGTCACGGCTTGGCCATCATGCCGAGCGAAGTACAAATCCATGCCTTTGCGAAAGCCATCATGACCGAGCAGGGTGTAATACATGCGCACCACTTCGGCGCCCTTTTCGTAAATCGTGACGGTATAAAAATTATTGATTTCCACAAAGGAATCAGGCCGCACCGGATGCGCCATAGGACCGGCATCTTCAGAGAACTGCACCTGACGCAATACCCGCACGTCTTCGATGCGCTTGACGGCGCGCCCGGTGGCACTGCCGACCAGGTCGGCCGAAAATTCTTGATCGCGGAAGACCGTCAAACCCTCTTTGAGCGAGAGTTGGAACCAGTCGCGACAAGTGACGCGGTTACCGGTCCAGTTATGGAAGTACTCATGTCCGACGACCGATTCAATGCCGGCGTAATCGATATCGGTTGCCAGACTCGGGTTGGCCAGGACAAACTTGGTGTTGAAAATATTCAAACCTTTGTTTTCCATCGCACCCATATTGAAGTCGCTGGTAGCGACGATCATGAAGCGATCGAGATCAAGCTCCAGACCGAAGCGTTGCTCATCCCAGTGTATGCTGTTTTTAAGTGAATCCATGGCATGCTGGGTTTTATCCAGATTTCCCGGCTCAACCCAGACTTGCAGCAAAACTTTGCGGCCCGACTGCAGACGATAATTTTCTTCTTGACACACCAACTTGCCGGCGACCAGCGCGAACAAATAAGAAGGTTTGTTGAATGGGTCTTCCCATTTGGCGAAATGGCGGCCATCACCGAGATCACCGTGATCGATCAAATTGCCATTACCGAGCAAGACCGGGAATTGTTTTTTATCACCGCGCAACATCACGGTGTATTTCGCCATCACGTCGGGACGGTCGGGGAACCAAGTGATCTTGCGGAAGCCTTCGGCTTCGCATTGCGTGATCAAATTGCCATTGGACGCGTACAAACCCGAGAGCGAGGTGTTTTTCTGCGGATTGATGAGGGTTTCAATTTCGAGCAAGATTTCATCAGGAGCATTACTTATACGCAATGTTTCGCCATCGATGCGATAAGCCGATTTTTTCAGATTCACGCCGTTCATGCGTAATTGCAATAACTTCAAGGAAGCACCGAACAACACCAGATCGCGCTCGCTGCTGTCATGATTGCGGCGCAGAGTGATGCGGGTAGCGACATGGGTTGCCTGCAAATCGAGGTCAAAACCCATTTCCACGGTGTCAACCCAAAAGCCGGGGGCGACATAATCTTTGCGAAAAATGCTAGTCGGGGTAGTCGCGATATCGTTACGCATGGGAGTGGTCTCTGGAAAATTAGGGAAAGATCAAAGTCTCGTGAACCTTGCTCAGACCCGCATTTTACCAATTGATGAAGCGCAAGGCATAAAAACCACCAAAATTTCGACGATTTAGCCTTAATCGACCAGACAAGGGCAGATTTTCAGCCATTGTGTGCGTTCTGAGGAACCGTTTGCGTGCGCCGCGGTCTGATACTTACACACCGATACAGCAATGCCGCCGCTTTCGCTCTATCATAGAGATCAGACCAAAACTGTCACCAGATACGGAGTTGATGATGAAACGTTTTATCCCTGCCGGGGTCATGCTGCTCACTTTATTCTTGAGCGGCTGTGCCAGCACCTTTACCAGTCAGGTCAGCAGTTTTCATGAATGGCCGGCCAATGCGCAGAACACCACATATATTCTGGAACGCGCGCCGGCGCAGGAAAATAATCCTGAATACAAATTTTATGAAAATACACTGCGCCAGCAGTTAGGCTTACATGGATTCTCCGAAGCAGCGCTCGGTGCCAAGCCGAATCTGAAAATCGGCATGCAATATGCAAGCAGCTTAAGCGAAGTGCAAGTTATGCCGCTATGGCAACCGAGCATGTATGACCCGTACTGGCGCATGCATTTCAGCCATGTCTATTATTACGGCCCCTACGGCAGCTACGGACCCTACTTCGGTCTGCGCCAATTTGCGCCGCGTCCGCTTGAGCTCAGCGTCAACCCTTATTATCTGCACCAACTCGACATCACCATGAGTGAAGTCGACAGTGAGCGCAAACTGGCGAACATCAAAGTCAGCAGCGAACAAGTATCGCCGCACATCAGTGAGTACATGCCTTATCTGATCGAGAGTGCGCTGTACGGCTTTCCGCAAAAAAATGGCAGCACCGTGACACTGGAACTGCCCTTGCACAAAGCCGAACCGGCCGCGGCCAGCAGGTAAGGGCAGTGCCGATGGAAAAGACTCTGGAAGGGGTTTGCATCCCCTCCCATCGCGTCGCTCCTTCGTCGCTCACCGGCCCCAAGAGGCTGTCGCAAAAGCCTGATCATTACCCACAAGTCAGGTCGATTACGCGCCCACCCATTCGCCCAATTCGTCATTGCCGCGCAGGCGGCAATCGAGTGGCGCGTACACGCCCTTTATATCTGTGATATCTGTGCTGCTCAGGCGCAGCAGGAGGTGTTCATTTCACAGAAAAAAAAGTGCCCTTGATCGACCTCTTACCCTGAAGGCACTGACGTGCCACTCGATTCCTTCCTACGCAGGAATGACGAGGCGAGAGCACGGGGAGTGACATGTCTGCCGTTAGGGTATTGAGTCGGTATCATTACCCTAACGGGTGGCCACGTCATTCCTGCGCGCTTTTGGCAGGAACCCAGCGGCGTTCGTGGTTAACTGAAAATGCCAGAAATGATGGTGTTTTCAGCGCTGAAAACGACACTGGGTTCCCGCCAAAAGCATGCGGGAATGACGAGGCTGTGGCATGCGGGAATGACGAGGCTGTGGCATGCAGGAATGACGAGGCTGTGGCATGCGGGAAAGACGCGGTATGCGGTGTTTCAGATATAAAAATCGTCCATCAGGCTTTTGCGACAGCCTCTGAAGGCCGGGGTTTCAAACCCTAGTCAGATTTTTGATGACTAAATAGTACAAACGTGTCGAGCCCCATAGCCAGCACGCTGGCTTCAGACCGAGCTGCTCTCAGGTAGAGACGTCCTGTTCGCCGCTGCCGCCAAGGATTGCGGCGCACTTCTGCGCGCACTTTAAAAACCAGTTTTCTAGCCATTTCAGCATCATTTTTGACGCAAAAAAAAATCGCAACGGTAACACCGTTAAATAAAAACGCGCAAACCCCTTGAAACATTTCAATACGAATCCTATTGATTCAATCTCAAAACCAGTAACTGTCTGATCGTAAGAGATGTGAGCCGTCTTTACAATTATACATGCATATTAGGTATCTCGACCCGACACTGACAGCGCTTTTCGTCTTATCAGCAAGTGTGCCGAAGTCAACTGCGAACAGCCGCGATTACCCCCTGTATGTATGCCGCACAGACGGAAGAAAGCAATGCAGATCAGAAAATAATCTGCGCTTTCCTCTAAAAAAACTTTTTTTATCACATGAAAAATTTTATGGAGCCATCTACTTTGAAACAGAAAATCAAGCTGCCAACTTCTCAGGAAATGACTGACAAGTCAGCCCCACACGGCACAGCAGCACCGGCGCTGGCCGTCTCCACTCACACCATTGAAGCAGCACGACCACCCCGTCCATCCGCCGATAAAGCCAAGTCCAAGCTGCTCGCCGATGTCGACGCCGCCCCAACAGTCACCGCGCCGGCCGCCACCGCAACGCCAGTCAATCTCGCAGCGCCCAGCGCACCGGCCTTCCGCCTGCTCGATAACAAAGGCAAGCAAACCGGCCAAATTAACAATGGCGACCGCACCGACGACAATACCACCATGATGATGGGCAACGCCAGACCAGGCGACACCATCGCCATCTACAACCATGGCCAGCAGATCGCCAGCGTCAAAGCCAAGGCTAACGGTTCCTGGACCTACGTGCCAACCCTTGAAGATGGCGCGCACACCCTCTCCATCGTCGTCAGCGGCATTGGCCGCGCCACTGGCCTCGCCAGCGAAGCCGTCAACTTCACCGTCGCCACCAAAGCAGCCCCAGTGATTGCACCACCCGCCTTCGAAATGTTCGATGATCTGGGCGCATTGGTGCAAGCCAATGGCTATGCCAGCTCGATTCAGCCGCAACTGAGCTATACCGATCCAACGCTGGCCAAGCACACCATCCATATTTATATCGATGGCAAACTGAGCGGCACAGCCGAGGTCGATGACAGCGGCTTCTGGTTTTACGCCCCGCCCGAGGAACTCTCACTCTCCGAAGGTCAGCACAGCGTCAGCGTGAGCGCCAGCTACCAAGATAATGTCAGCGCAGCAAGCGCGCCCTTCCAGTTCACCGTCGACATCACGCCGCCGGCAAAACCAACATTTACGGTCACCGACGAGCAAGCGCAACCGCTGTCAGAACTGACTGACTGCATGCTGCCACAACTGCAAGGCCAAGCAGAAATCGGCGCTACCGTCACCATCTACAACGGCGTCACAGAACTCGGTATTGCCACCGTCAATCCGGACGATAACAGCTGGAAGTTCGAGTTCGATGCACCACTTGATGATGGTGAATACCACTTCAAGATCCGGGTAAGCGATGCCGCCGGCAATCACAGTGAATTCAGCGAGCAGTTTGATTTCAACCTCGACACCAGCGTACCGCTGATCCCCCCCGCCACCCCCACCATTGCCATCGAAGGCGTGGTCGAGGCAGCGCTGAGCAACCATTCCCAGCCTACCCTCAAAGGCACGGGCCCGCGCAACACCCGCGTCAGCATTTTTGCCAACGATACAGAAATCGGCAGCGCCGACGTCGATCAAAATGGCGACTGGACTTTCCCGCTCAGCGCCGCGCTGAAAGACGGCACCTACCGCTTTAGCGCCATCGCCATCGACACCAGCCAGGCGCAAGTCATGCACAGCGCCGCCAGCGAGCCGGTCTACTTTACACTCGACGCCACCGCCACGGCCACACCAAGCTGCAGCGTCATCAATGAAGCCGGCATCGAGCTCGCTTCCGGCGGCACGCTTGCCAGCACCCACACCCGCCCTGTTTTGCATGGCAAAGGTACGCCCGGTGACTTTATCCGTATCGAAGGCCAAGGTGATGTGGTACTCGGCCGCGTGAAAATCGATAGCGCTGGCAACTGGACTTTCCCGCTCCCGCAAGCCCTGTCGAGTGGCGAGCATAGCTTCCAGATCAGCGCTTACGACTTGGCCGGCAATCCAGAGCAAACCATCAGCATGGCCTTCAGTATCGCCCCCGTTCCACTGAACATACCCGCAGCCCCCACCATCTTCATCGAAGGCATGGCAGCGGCAGCGCTGAGCAACCATTCCCAGCCCACCCTCAAAGGCACGGGCCCGCGCAACACCCGCATCAGTATTTTTGCCAACGATAATGAAATCGGCAGCGCCGACGTCGATCAAAATGGCAACTGGACTTTCCCGCTCAGTAGCGCGCTGACAGACGGCACCTACCGCTTTATTGCCATCGCCATCGACGCCAGCCAGACGCAAGTCGTGCACAGCGCCGCCAGCGAGCCGGTCAGCTTCACTCTCGACGCTACCGCCACGGCCGCACCGACGGAGGTCTTCATCACCACGGGTGCCGGCATCGACGTCACTTCCGGTGCCACGCTTGCCGCCACCGATACCCGCCCTGTTTTGCACGGAAAAGGTACGCCTGGCGACTTTATTCGCATCTCAGACAGTCGGCGTGTTCAATACGGCACCGTTCAAATCGATGACAACGGCGACTGGACTTTCCAGTTCAAAAACCACCAGTCGATTGGCGCGAAGAGTTACATAATCAGCGCTTACGACTTGGCCGCTAATCCGGTGCAATCCATCATTGTCGATTTAACCATCCCGCCCGCAGCGCCCACCATTGCCATCGTCGGCCTGGCCGAGGCAGCGCTGAGCAACAATTCCCAGCCTATCCTCACCGGCACTGGCCTGCGCAACACCCGCGTCAACATTTCTGCCAACGATACAGAAATCGGCAGCGCCGACGTCGATCAAAACGGTAACTGGACTTTCCCGCTCAGCGCCACGCTGACAGACGGTAGCTACAGCTTTAGCGCCATCACCGTCCACACCGCCAAAGCGCCAGGCACGCAAAGCCCCCAAGTCACACACAGCGCCGCCAGCGAACCGGTCAGCTTCACTCTCGACGCTACCGCCACGGCCACACCAAGCTGCAGCGTCATCAATGAAGCCGGCATCGAGCTCGCTTCCGGCGGCACGCTTGCCAGTACCCATACCCGCCCTGTTTTGCAAGGCAAAGGTACGCCCGGTGACTTTATCCGCATCGAAGGCCAGGGCAATGTGCTACTCGGCCGCGTCGAAATCGATGGCGATGGCAACTGGACTTTCCCGCTGCCGCAAGCCCTGTCGAGTGGCGCGCATAGCTTCCAGATCAGCGCTTACGACTTGGCCGGCAATCCGGAGCAAACCATCAGCATGGATTTCAGCATCGCCGCAGCGCCGGTGATTACCCCTGTCGTCGAGATCGACATTGATGCACCGGCGAAACCGAGCTTCGACGTCTGGGATAGAATCAAGGGCTACAGCCAACTGCAAGAAGGTGACACCATTGATGATCCGCGCCCGGTCTTACAAGGCAGCGGCATCCCAGGACATGTGATTCGCATCTACGATGGCGACACCCTGCTGTTGACCAACGTCATTAATTCATGCGGTAAATGGCGCGCTGATCTGATGCAGGATTTAGGGAATGGTGCCCATCAGTTCCGCATCACCGAAACCGATCTGAACGGCAAGACCAGCCAATTCAGCGATCCGCTGAACTTCCAACTCGATGCCACCGATTATCTGGCCAGCGTTGATCATCTGAGCCTTGTCGTACGACATGCGGTAGCGGACGATGATTTTCCGCGTATCTATTTCACCTCATCGCACCGTGGCAAGCTCCACATCAAAATTTACGATGACGGCGGTGATCTGATACAGGATAGCGTTGTCTCGCTGCCGGAAGGGAATTTCAGCTACGGACCAGGCTGGCTGCTGGAAGGCAATTATCGTTTCGAAGCTTCGATCAGCAACGATACCACCGGTCAACCCGGCGACTGGAACGCCGCGCATGCTGACGCCACTTGGAGTCGCCCGGTCAGTGGCACTTTTGCCAGTGTCGCGCCGGAAGGCTCAAGCTGGCATCGCGCCGCGCCGCTCGCGCAAGAAGAACTGTCCGGTATCGAACAACTGGCCGATGGCGAACGCAGCACCGCAGAACCGCAAACGGCCGAAGCAACACTGCCGGTCGGCGCAGAGGTCGCAGTCAAGCAACTCGCAACACTGCCGTTTTCCATCGAGCAACTGTTGGCAGCCGCGCCAACAGAGTTCAGCGATCTGCCAGTCTTCGCGCCGGCGTCCACGCCAGCATCGCTATCGGAAACGCTGGCGGCCGCCTCCAGCGCCGCTTATCTGAGCGCTTGCCAAATCGAGCAATTGATGCAGCAACAAGAGGCCGGCCTGATGTATTGATACGACTGAGCACCAAGCAGCCCATCCGCGGCCAACTCACAAACAACTGAGCACGCTGCGGTAACAGGTTTGCCGCCAGTTTCATCGCCACGGTCAGCATGGCAGCAATGTGATGCTGACAAAATTTGATGGTTCTAACAGCACGCGATCCAGCCAGCAGCACTCGCTTGATCGCAGGGGATAGTGCGGCTTCCGCCATGGCGCGGCACCCCAATGCCTGAGCTGACCGAGCTGACTATGGCCTGCACCTGCAGCCGCCATAGTCATGCCGCTTAGCTTGAAGTAAGCCGAAAAAAATGCAAATCAGAAAATAAGCCGCTTTTTTAAAAAAATGCGCTTACCCCTAAATTTTTATGGAGCAATCCACTTTGAAACAGAAAATCAAGCTGTCAACTTCTCAGAAAATGACTGAGCAGCCCCCCCACACCACAGCAACAGCGCTGGCCGGCGCCAACCACAACATTGCGGCACCACAGCCGCTGCGTCCGGCCTCGAGCAAGGCCAAGCCCAGCCTGCTCGCCGAGGTCGACACCGTGCCAGTAGCCGCGACTGGCAGCGCTGCCAGCGCAGCGCCAGTCACCGTCGCCGCACCCAATGCACCAGTGTTCCGCCTGCTCGATAACAAAGGCAAGCAAACCGGTCAAATTAAAAATGGCGATCGCACCGACGACGACACGACTATGATGATGGGCAACGCCAAGCCCGGCGACACCATCGCCATCTATGACCATGGCCGCCAGATCGCCAGCGTCAACGTCAAGGCCAACGGTTCCTGGACTTATGTGCCCACGCTCGACGATGGCGCGCACAGCCTTTCCATCGTCGTCAGCGGCCCTGGCCGCGCCACTGGTGCAGCGAGCGAAGCCGTCAGCTTCACCATCGCCACCAAAGAAGCCTCAGCGATTGCGCCACCCGTCTTCGAGATAGTCGACAATCTGGGCCAAGCAATCGAAGCCAACGGCTATGCTGGCTCAAACCAGCCGCAATTGAGCTATACCGATCCAGCACTGGCCAAGCACACTATCAACGTTTATCTTGACGGCAAGCTGATCGGCTCAACCGATGTCGATGAAACCGGCTTCTGGTCTTACTCGCCCAACTTCGAACTCGACGCAGGCCAACACAGCCTCAGCGTGAGCGCCAGTTACGAAGCGCATGTCAGCGCAGCGAGCGCGCCGTTCCTGTTTACCGTTGACATCACGGCACCAAAGCTGCCCGAATTTCATGTCAGCAACGCTGCCAGTGAAGTCATCGCCAATGGCGCGACCATCGACACCCTGCGCCCTACGCTGTCAGGCAGCGGCGAAGCCGGCAACATCATCTATGTCTTCGGCAATAGTGGTGAACTCGGTACTGCTGAGGTCGATCAATTCGGCAACTGGAAGCTTGATCTCGCCACCGATCTTGAGCTCGGTGTCAATGATCTGACCGTGTATGCCATGGATGCTGCCATGAATTCCAGCGCGGCAAACTCGCTGAGCTTTACCATCGTCGACAGCCTCGCAGCTGTCATTGAACCTGTCGTTGAACCTGTCGTTGAACCTGTCGTTGAACCAGTGACAGAGCCGGTCATTGCGCCTGTCACCGAAGCAGTCGTCGTTGCCGGTGCACCGGACAAACCGACATTTTTCGTCTACGACAATGAGGGTGCTTACAGCAATGCTGGTCATTTTGGCATACTCTTTGACGATGGACTGACCGATGACAATACGCCGGAAATTTTTGGCCAAACCGAGGCACCAGCCGGTAGCCTGGTCACCATCTACAACAAGGGCGAGGTAATCGCCATCACCCGTGTTGAGCCCAATGGAAACTGGAACTATAAACAAATCACCGCGCTGGACGATGGCCAATACCAACTGAGCGTCACTATCACCGATCTGGAAAACCGTGTCAGCCCTCACAGTGACATCATGCCCATGACGATAGACACGCAGGCACCAGAGAAATTAAGCGACATCCTCATCACTGATGGCGTCGGCTACCAATACGGCGGAATCGCCCAAAACGCTAGCAGCGACGACGCACGACCAACTTTGTCCGGCCGCGGCACACCTGGCGACATCATATCTATTTTTGAACTCTTTTACCCTAGCACACCTGGCAATGGCACACCTGGCGACATCATATCTATTCCTGGACTCCAGGACCCTGGCACATCTCTCGCCCATGCCAAACCCGGTGCCGATGGTAATCCCTTGCCCAGAAAAGTATTTGTCGCCAATACCGAAGTCGATGCCGATGGCAATTGGTCGGTGCGTGTCGACAAGCTGGCCGATGGCGCACACCGTCTGGTAGCCGAAGCCACCGATGCCGCCGGCAATAACAGCGTACAGAGCGAGGAACTGCATTTCACGACCGACACCACGTATGACGTCCACCCTATCGTGGCAGGCAAACCAAACTTCAACGCCCCCGACTGGTTCGCCAATGGCACCACCAATCTTGTGCGCCCACAATTTTCCGGAACCGGCAAGCCAGGCGAGCAAATCACCCTGATCGGCAATGCCGGTATCGCGCTCGGCACGGCCGAAGTCAATCCGCAAGGCATCTGGTCGCTGACCATCAGCGCCGATCTGCTCTCGGGTGTACAACGCCTGAGTCTGCGCGCCGTCGATGCCGATAACAATGTGACTATCCATGCCAATGCCCTGTCCTTCGTCAGTGACTTTGAAGCACCAGAGCAGCCCTACTTTCAGATCAATGACACCGTTGGCGAGATTCAGGGCGGCTTGCTCGACCACGCGAGCACCGATGATCCGCGTCCACTGCTGAACGGCTTCGGCGAACCGGGCGGGCGCGTTGACATCTATGACAATGGTGATTTCCTCGGGCAAGCCACGGTGACACCCGAACGCGTATGGTCGTTCCAACCGCTGACTGATCTGGCCGATGGCAAACACGATCTCACCATCAGCATCACCGATCTGGCCGGCAATGTCAGCGAGATGAGTCGGCCGCACAGTATCACGATCGACCCAACACCGGCCATCGTCGAACCGGCACCAGTGCTGGACGCAAGCCAAGCCTTCCATGTTGTCAATGCCGCCGGAGTAGAAATACTCAACGCCGACACCAGCACCGTGAAGCAGGTCAATCTGTCGGGCAACGCGATAGCCGGCGCCACCATCTCCATCTATCACAACGGTACCTGGATCGCCTCGGTGCCAGTCGACGCACAAGGCACCTGGTCGCTGCCAAATAATCTACAGCTTGAGGACGGGGCGCACATTTTGTCAGCCAGCGTTACCGCCCCCGGCAGCGCCGTCAGCACCCCGCTCGGCGAACTCGACTTCAATATCAGCGCTAACTTACAAGCTGGTTTTGCCGTAGGCGGCGCGCACATCGATGGCTTCAGTGCGCATCCTACGCTCTCAGGCTACGGCATACGCGGCGACAAAATCACTGTCTACACCCAGGATGGTCAAGCACTGGGCGAAGCCATAGTCGGCCGTGACGGCAGCTGGACGCTGACCACAACGGTCGCCGTGGCACAAGGCTATCAAAGCTTGAGAGTGCGCGCCACCACCGCGGACGGCGAACCGCGCGAGGTTCCTTACCACCATAGTTTTGTGAGTGTCGTGGTCGATACGATCGCGCCGGGCAAATCTAGCATCGCGCTGCAGCCAAGCGATAGTCATGACGGTGATGCCGAGAGCACGCTTAACTCGCGTCCTACCCTTTGGGGTAGCACTACTGAAGGCGCGCCGCGCGATAGCTCGCTGTACACCGCCACCATCTACGATCAGCAGGGTGGCATTCTGGGCCAGAGCGAGGTTGACGGGGATGGTACGTGGTTCTTCCAACCGAGCGCAGATCTGCCAGAAGGCACGCACGCTCTGACCGTAATCATTCGCGATCAAGCCGGCCATGTCAGCGAAATCAGCGATGTGCTGAACTTGAGCATATTGCCGGGCGCAAGCGCGAGCAAACCAATCGAGACGGACGACAGCGCGCTGGTGTCCACCGCCTGGCTGATCAATGGCATGAGCAACACGGCCCGGCCTACCCTGTCCGGCGCTGGCATCAGCGGCGACAAAATTGTCATCTACGACCAAAGTGGCATAGAACTCGGCCGCACCAGCGTCGGCGAGAATCAGCGCTGGACCTTCACGTTCGATCACAACCTGGCTGAAACCAGCCATACGCTGAGCATCGTTGCTCTCGACAGCAACAATGACTACCGCGCCATCGAAGATCTGCTGTTTACCATTGATACCGAGCGGCCGGATCAGCCTTACTTCAGTGTGTCCATCGATGAGGGAGCGGGAGGCAGCGTCGGCGTGCTGAGAGGGGACAGCACCGAAGACCGCCAACCCATCCTGCACGGACGAGAAGGCCGCAGCGGCAATGATGTCCATAGCATGATCATCATGGACAACGGCAAGCAAATCGGCAGCAGCCTGGTTGATCCAGACGGCAGTTGGTCTTTCACGCCGAGCGAAGATCTGAGCCTAGGCTCACACCGCTTCACAGTGATCGCGGTCGATCTGGCTGGCAATCATAGTCTGGCCAGCACGGCCAAAGAGTTCAGCATCGTCGATAGCGATGCCACACAGTCAGCGCGCACCAGTATGGAAAACAGCGAGCAAGATCTGCTGAGCCAACTGTTGCACATGGCCAGTCAGCCCACAGAAGCGCCATCTGACACCGTACTCGCGCAGTCCGATCTGCTGGCTCAAGGCGCTATCGATCTGCTGCCACCGTACCAAGCAGTCGACCACGTTGCGCCAGCCACGGCAGAAATGGCCGCGGCAATGACACATTATCAGTCGATGACACTGATCGATGAGTTGCAGTTACAGCAGGATCTCAGCTTGTCTCTGTAAACCATTGCCGACGTGTTAACAACACCCGGCATGCAACAAGCCGGAGGCGTCAGCGCCTCCGGCACAAATCAGCAACACACCAAGCCGCCTGCCGATGCAGGCGAACTAATACAAGATTTTTATAGGATTTTTATGATGCACTCCACCTTAGCACGCCAACCATGGCGCCCGGTTTCTTCGGTCAGCGTCTTGCTGGCAGCCTTAGTGTTATCCGCCTGCGGCGGCGGCACGGATAGCCCGGCCGTCAATGCCGACGCGCGCAGCGGCTTGATCGGCGCAAGCGATGAACTACACACCGCCTCACCGCAACCAGACGACACGTCCACGCCCGTCATCGCCGCCGACGGCGCGGTACCGGCCTCGGCCCCGGCCGCATCCGCCACACCGAGTTTCACCCGGATCAGTCGCCAGGCACAGCCGCCAGGTCTGAGCTTTATCTCCATGATGCCTAAGCTGCCCAAACCAGGTAACGCCGTAATCATCAATGGCAGCGGTTTTTCCACCGGCATCAAATTATTCTGGGGCGAAACCGAATTGCCGGTGACCTATGTTTCTGGCAACCGCATTACCTCCAAAATACCGGCTAATACACCAGGCGGCACGTTCGCACTGCGCTTGCAGCGCGAAGATGGCGCAACGGTTAACGGCCCCTATGTCGGACCACCGGTAGCACCGAAAGTCAGCGCGATGAGCCATGCCAAGGCTCAGGTCGGACAAGCCGTGCGCATCACCGGCGAGCGCATGTATCTGGTCGAACGCATCAGCATGGGCGAGCAAACCGCAACGATACAAAAACGCAGTAATACGGAAGTGGAATTCCTGGTACCGACCGGCGCCGCCAGCGGCTCGGTCGTCCTGCACCATCGCCGCGACGATGGTATGGGCAGCGCTACCGATTCTTTCTCGGCCGGCATACTCACCGTAGAAAACCTCGCCGCCAGTCTGCAATTAGGCGATATCGATCTGGCGCAAAGCTATATGCACTCGGTTAACCAACCCCAGCTCAGCCCCTATCTGCGGATTGTTCCTGGCCGTGCCATGATGATACGTGTGCGCTTCAAAGAAGGCAGCGTCAACTCAGAAACCAAACCGGACGTACGCCTGACTGTCAAAAAAGGCGATGCATCGAAAGGCACACAACAGCAAATGACCGTGCGCATGAATGGCCCAGCAACCGGCAGCCCTGAAATTCCCGCTCATGGTGCCAGCCTCGAGAGCAGCCACAGCTATGTCATTGCGGCCGAATGGGTGCAACAGGGCTTCGAGTTTTCCATCGAAGCCAAAGACTTGCGCACCCCAGATAAAATCGAACGCTTTGCTTACGTGCCCGCTCCCGGCGTTCTTGGTCTGGCAACGTATAAGAAAGTGCATTTTATCCCACTCAAAAGCAATGGTAATCCGACGATGACAGCGGCGACGATGGAAAACTTGAAAAAGGAAATTCGCCAAGCCTTCCCGCTCAGTGAAATCGATTTTGTCACGGAAAAATCCGACCCTCTCGCCTCGCTGTACGCAGCGCAGCATGATGATGTAAAAGCTGTCTACCGCATCAATCAAATCCGCGAAGCATCGAATCCGAAAAGCTACGATTTGTATTACGGAATTAAGACCAACTACAACATTAGCTCTGGGAGGGCATTCTTTGGCGGCAACGCTGCCGTCGGTGGCCACGGCCGCGGTGTGACGCTGCATGAACTTGGCCATACTATGGGGCTGCACGACCTGTATAACCAAGAGTACTGGTATCCATACACAAATGCCAGCGCAAGCTCACCAGCTGATATGTCTCAGATCACAGCCGCAACACCGCTTTACCCTATCTGGCTGGGGCCAGACGCGTTCATCAGCGCAGCGACTGGGAAAAATAATTATCCTCTGGGACCCACTGGAACCGGTTGGATTATGCGCTCGCTGGATAACTGGCAATTCCAACGCAGCGATGGCGGCGGCCGCGACCTGATGGATAGCGGTTCGAATTTGGATAGTTTTTCCGATTATTCATTTGCCGCGATGTATGCGCATCTGGAACGCACCTCACCGCTTAGCGCCAAGCCAGTTGGACATTCGCAAGAAGTCGTCAGCCCCGTCATTCATGTAACGGGTACCATCGACAGCACGCAATCGCGCAGTCGATTGTCGCCGCTCATGCGCAAACTCGGCACGCCTGACACCTATGCCGTCTCACCCGTCGTGGCGGCCAAAAAGAACGATGTCATGCTGGAAGTGCAAACCAATCAGGGCGTCTACCTGTATCCATTGACGATACAAAAACCGACACATAGCAAAGCCACCGATGATGCGTATTTTTCAGCCACCATTACCGCCATCGACCAGATCAAATCGATACAACTTGTTCGCGGCAACAACAAGCTGGCAACGGTGGGCGCACAAGCCGCGCCGCTGGCAAGAAATGCCCTGCCAGTGCCAGTATTGGCAGGTGCCAAAACAAGCTCATGGGGCAGCTACCACATCGACGGCAAGCAAATGACGCTGAACTGGGATGCCAAACGCTGGCCATGGATGAGCCTGACAAAAATCACCGATCAAGGTATTCAAGCCGTGGCGGTGATGGAAACCGGCGGGGTGTTCCAGACCGAATGGAGCGCCGATGCACGCAGCATGACGATCGGCCTGAGCGACGGTATCAACACTAAAATAGAAGAAGTGCAATTCTGAGCAGCGCCATAAACTGAGGCGTACTTTCGGGCCAATCTTTTCCACCCCGCCTTCTATTTTGAAGTGCGGGGTTTTTTTAGGGGTTCGGCGCGGCCAGTTACCCTGAACTGGCCTTGCCGTTGGCACCCTGTTCCAGCCAGTCGACGAATTGTCCGCCAGCCTTGTAGATACGGAATACTGCCCCATAGCTATCGTAGCGGCTATTGACTTGGTTGACCTGGTTGGCATAATTATCGCTCTCGGCCGAAAGCACGTCGAGCAGGCTGCGCTTACCAAGGTAATACCATTGTTCAAAAAATGCCTTGCGCACGGCGGTGGTTTCTCGCGTCAGGGCAGCATAAGAGCGCTGCCGTTCGGTCTGGGTTTGATTATCTTGATGAGCGGCGCGGACCATGAATTCCTGATCGAGCAAAATCTGCTCGCGCCGCTCGCGACTCGCGCCAGCGCGCAGCTTGGCGGCCGCCACCGAGGCCGAGCTCGCACCACCGTCGAAGCCAACCCAGCTGAGCGTCAGCTTGGTATTCCACGGTTGTGAGCGGCCGTAAACGTCATCGCCGAAAGCCTTGTTAAAAACCCAGTTAAGCTGCGGCTTGGCAGCGGCGCGCAGCGCATCGGCCGAGGCATCAGCGGCAGCGGCTTCATGGCCGGCCTGCAGCACCAGCGGATTGCTGTTGGTCCGCGCCAACACCTCGCTCAGCTGCGGGGCCTGCGGCTCGCTGTCGGCCGGGCCGAGCATTTTGGCATAGTCGGCACCACTGAGCTTGCGTAGATTGAGCTCGGCTTCGCGCACCTTGGTGGCATAATTATCCCGCCCGATTTCGGCTTGCAGCAGCTTGGCTTTCGACTGTATCAGTTCGCTCAGACGACCGCGATCGGCCTTGACGATTTCTTCCATCATGGCCACCAAAGCGCGCATGCGCTCGACATAGGCAACGCTGATATCGGTCAAAATTTGGGCGCGGCGTAGCTCAAGCACGCTACCGGCCACTTCATAGGCCGATTCTTCGAGCGCGCTACGGTAACGTTGGCGCGCCGCGTTTTCGGCGTGGTTACGGCTTTTCTCAGTTTGGTCGATGCGGCCCCAGTCAAATACGGGAATGACGGCACTCATGCTGAGCTGCGCCACGGCATCGGGCATTTCGGCCTCGGGCGAGCCACCGAAGCGGGCCTCGGGACTGGCGGCATTAATTTCTAATTTTGGCCAGCGTTGCCCCTTGACCGCGGCCACATCAGACTGCGCCGCATACCATTCCGCCTGATATTGCCGTATGCTGGGATTATGCAGCATGGCGGTCTGGACTATCGGCACCAAGTGCGGCAAGCCAGAGCGGCCGGCCGGGTCGCCGGCAGCGTCATCACCGACCCAGCGCTCGAGCACAACGGCGAATTCGTCGCCAGCACCGCTGCGCAGCCGGACTGCCGGTTCGCTTGGCAGCGCGTCAGCGCCGTCGGCCGAGGCAAGCTTCTGTCTGGCACTCCCGTGTAATCCGGCGAATGTCGAGTTCGCCGATGGCAGCAGCTCATGCATCATTGTGATGCGGCCATGAGCCGGTTGTAGCAGAAACAACAGCAGACCAGCGCAGCACAGCAGCGGGGGTAGCGCTTGTGGGGGCAGATTTTTTTTCAACATGGTCGAATTACTCATAGCATTTTGTTCTGACGGGTCTATCCGTATCACCGTTCCCGGAACGCTTCGCGGGCTTTCAAAATCGGCTTGAGCAGATAGTCGAGTATCGTCTTCTCGCCAGTGCGAATTTCCACTGTCGCGGTCATGCCGGGAATAATGGGCAGCGATTTGCCGCCGGCTTCCAAGCTGCCGTGCTCAGTCAAGACCAACGCGCGGTAATAGGTTTCATCTTCAGCGCCGGCGACGCGTTGCTCATTATTGAAGGTGTCCGGACTGATGTGTTGTAAAGTACCTTTCAGTCCGCCGTAGACGCCATAGTCGTAGGCGCTGATTTTCACCGTCGCCGCCAAACCAGGTGTCAGGAAAGCAATGTCGCCCGGCTTGATCTTGGCTTCTACCAACAGCTGGTCTTCGAGCGGTATAATTTCCATGATCACTTCGCCAGGCTGGATCACCGCACCCAGACTACTGACCCGCACATTCTTGACGGTGCCACGTACCTGCGCCAGCACGGTGGCCTGGGTCACCATGTCGGCTTGGCCGACCACCCGTTCTTCAGTCTGGTCGAGTTCGGCTTCGGCGCGCCCAAGTTCCGTATTCGCATCGGCCTGAAAGCGGTTGCGTAATTCCGTCATCTGGGTGCGCAAATCATTGGCCTGCCTTTGCATGCGTAAAATTTCCACCTGTGAAATGAGTCCCCGTTCTGCCAGCGGCGTCGTCAACGTCAATTCATTCATCACCAATTCATAACTGTTTTGTACCGCAGCGATGCTTTGTTCCAGCGCCTGGCGGCGCGACTGATAGGACAGTGTTTGCTGCTGCACTACGGCTTTATGTTCCGCCACATCATCCGGAAACTGCAAAGGCTGGCGATACGCTTCGGCTTTGAGGCGCGCAATATCGGCCTTGAGGCTGATTTTTTTTGACAGCCCCTCGCGATAGGCGGCATTGGCGCGAGTCGGATCGATTTTGAGCAGAATCTCGCCCTTCTCGACCACTTGCCCTTCGCGCACTTTGAGATCGACCAGAATACCGCCGTCGACGCTTTGCACCACTTGTTCGCGGCTTTTAGAAATAATTTTAGCATTGCCGCGGGTAACTTCCTCGACCCGTGCAAAATACGCCCAGACCAAGCCAGACAGCATGACCAGCGCGACCAAATAGAGCACCAGGCTGCTGCTGGTCGGCGACTGCGCCATCATGGCATCTTGGATGTCATCGATGAAGGCGGCGTCGCCGGCGCGTAAGCCGGGGCGTTGCTCGGCGCGGCGCGCGGGCTGGCCGAGCGAGAATCTGAATTGACCGCGCCAAGCGCTGAAGGCAGTCCGAAGAGCGGCGATTTGACTGCTAATTTCCATCATGCTGCTTTCTTTGCCGGGGCAGCCAAAGCCGCCAACACTTCAGTCTTGAGTCCATCGGAGACTACCTTGCCATCGTCGATGACGATGATGCGCTCGACCAGCGCCAGCAGCGAGGGCCGATGGGTAACGATGAGCACGGTCTGCCCTTCGATCGAGCGCGCCAGATGCTCCATAAATTTGCTTTCGGTCTGGCTATCCATGGCACTGGTCGGCTCATCGAGCAGCAGCAGTTTGGGGCGACACAGCAGGCAACGCGCCAGCGCTACCAATTGGCGTTGTCCACCCGAGAGCGATTGTCCCATTTCACCGACTGGCAAGTTAATCCCGAGCGGATGTTTTCTGACCATCTGCTCCAGCCCGACCAGTTGCAGTACACGCATGATTTCTGCGGCGCTGGCCCCCGGATGGCCGATCGTGATGTTCTGCCGCAGGGTACCGTAAAACAGGCGACTGTCTTGACCAACATAGCCAACCGCACGGCGCCAGTCGGCCGGATCGACCTGAGCGGCGTCGATGCCGTCACATAACACCTTGCCTTCGACCGGCAAGTACAAACGCGCGATCAGGCGCAACAGCGTCGATTTACCGCTGCCGACGCGACCGAGCATGGCCACCCGTTCACCGCTGCGTATCTGCAAATTAATATCCTGCAAGATGGTCGGGGTGGGCTGGTTGCCTACCGCAGGATAAGCAAATTTCACTTCTTGCAGAGTGATCTGGCCAGTCAACTCTGGTTTGGGCAAATAATCCGTTTGCGGATCGCGGTCAATCGGCATTTCCATCAAGCGGTTCAGCGAAGTCAGAGCTGCCTTGGCTTGCTGAAATCGCACTGCCAGACCAACCACTTGCCCAAGCGGCGCAATGGCGCGGCTGGCCAGCATCACCGAGCCGATCAAGGCACCCTGAGTCAGGCTACCGTCCTTGATCAGATACACCCCAACGACAACCATAATGACGGTTTCAAATTGCTGCATGAAGGTGAAAAAATTGGTCGTCAAAGTCGACAAACGCTTCGATTTCATCGAGGTCGCCGACGACAATGCACTGTAACGCTCCCAACGCTGCTGCATAAAACCTTCGCCGCTGACGGCTTTGAGTGCTTCCATGCCGTCGATGGCTTCAATCAGCACGCCCTGCTTGAGCGAGGATTCCTGTAGATTTTCTTTCATGGCACGCGCCAGCGGCCATTGAATAATGACACTGACGATAATGATAATGGGAATCATCATCAAAGGAATCCAGCCCAACGGCCCACCGATCATAAAGATCACACCGACAAACAGTAAGGTGAAGGGCAGATCGGCAATCGAGGCGAGTGTCGCCGAGGTGGCAAAATCGCGCACCGATTCGAATTCGCGCAATTGGTTGGCAAAGGCACCAGTCGAAGCCGGTTTGTGTTCCATACGCACCGATAGTGCTTGTCGAAATAACATTGAGCCCATGATCAAATCGGCTTTTTTACCCGACAAATCGAGCAGATAGGCCCGTACGAAGCGCGCCAGAAATTCAAACAGCATCGCGCAAGATACGCCGATGGCCAGCGACCACAAGGTCACGAAGGCATTATTAGGCACCACGCGGTCATACACATTCATGGTAAAAAAGGTGCCCGATAAAGCCAGCAGATTGATCAGCAAGGTCGCCAGCGCGGCACTCAGATAGGCGCGCTTATAACGCCACAGGGTGCGCAGCAGCCAGTGGCCGGCTGCTTCCGGTTCGGGTTCACCGGCGCGGCCGTCAGCCATGGCCTGCGGCTTGACCAGAATGGCAAAGCCGGAATACGCTTGGTTCAGTTCGGCAATCGTCATCAGGGCCGGTGCATCGCCGAGTTCTGGCATCCACACGCGCGCCAAGGTTTCCCCCTCATCATTGCTATCAAAGCCGAGCAACATGCAGCCGCCATGATCCTTGCGCAGCAAAACTACCGGCAACAGTAGCGTCGGTAAAGCCAGTACTGCACGCTCGACAATGCCACCGGTCAAACCGGCATTGGCCAATGCTTGCAAGGCCAGCGATGGCGTAAACTTGCGACTTTTCGGCAGACCGGCACACAGCGCGGCTATACTGCGCGACAATTTATAGTGTCCACACAACCACGCCACGCAGCGTAACAAACTGTCGGAATCTGACAGCGCATCATGGTCGGCATGGATGCTCGCCTCGAGTTGTTCACTTGTTTCAAGTTCTGTCGTCGGCGCTTTCGCGCGGTTCAATTCACTCATCATTCTTCCTTACTGCCAGTCGGTACACTACTGACTGGAATTCCGCCAAAGTAAGTACACTGGCGATAACAATTCGCTCGCACCTGCGCCTCAATTGCCTGCACTGGCAGCAACTTTTGAGGGCGGGCGGCGGGATAGTGATGCATCCGGAATCAGGCAAGGCTGCGATGCCGGCATAAAAAAATTCAAGCAAGCAATACATCGCCCGTATCAGACAATCACCGGAGATATCAGCAAGATGGCTATGCGTTTGCTAGAAAATGGCGCAATACATTGAGTATAGGCATAATTATAAAGGAGGCGAATCACACAATCGATATGACAAGTATGAATTGAATTTCAAATTAATAAGACTTGTATCAAAATATTCTCAAACCATTTTTATCCAGCCGATTCGGATCAGAGAAACCGCGCTACAACATCCAACAACTTAATGGATCCTCGCAAGCGACGATGGAAAAGCCTCTGGAAGGGGTTTGCATCCCCTCCCATCGCGTCGCTCCTTCGTCGCTCACCGG